>JAEZBA010000559.1 GCA_023430245.1 Pseudomonadota bacterium | reverse complement strand
CCTCTCCACCGAGAGACCGACCGCGTGCAATCGTCTTTCTGGAGCATCTGGTATATCAGCCTGCCGAACTTCGTTCTGGCGGTGATGATGTACACCATGCTGGGGCGCGCCGTGCTCGGGCTGTTCGTCGAGCCCGACTCGAAGAACTATATCTGGCGCGGTTTCTGCGCGATCACCGATCCGTTCCTGAGGATCATCGCTCCCCTGACCCCGAAGGCAGCGGCCCCTGTTGTCTTATGGCTGTTCGGTTTCGTCTGGCTGTTCTGGCTCAGGCTGCTGCTGTTCATTGTTGTCTTCGCCAGCGGCCTGCTGAAGGCAAGCGGCCAATGAACGAACGCAGTTTCTATTATATCGGCATCGCCTTCTTCGGCATGATCAATGGCATTTTCAATCCGTTCTTCGTGATCGTGTTTCAGGTCTCGATCTATCTGATGGCGGAGCCGCTGTTCGGTTCGACCGCCGCGATCGCTTATTTCGCGTCGCTGATGCTGTCGACCGCGACCGTGATCCTCGGCGGCATCCCGGCGGCCCTGTACGAGCGCTATATCGGGGCCAAGGACGATTCGACCGTGACATCGCTCTGGATCTGGCTGGCCGGGACGGCGATCCTGACCATTCCGGCGATCGGCAATTTTCTCCGAATCGGCCTCTGACCGTCGAAAATCAGCAATTTTTGACAGGCGCCGCGTCCGGACCGGCGCTATGACGTTTTCCTGCCGTTTTGCGGAACCAGCCTGACATTGGCCGCGTTTCGGCGAGGATGCTGCGTTTTGCGGCACAGCGCTTGCTCGGCGGCACAGCGCTTGCTTGGTTGAGACGAGTTTTGGAGGGGAGAGTTCAAGGGGCAAGTGTCAGTCTCTAAAGGAGAGACCCGCATGGATACATTTGCGCGCTTTGCGTTCTTCACGATTGCCCGCGACGCCGGCGTTTCGGCTTTTGCGGCCGGCATTCTGATGCTGGCCTACAGTTTCAATCCTCCCTTGGCCCTGGTGCTCGGAGGCTCGGTGGCGATGTTTTTCGCCTGCGTCATGCTGGTCCGGGCCCTGCTTCTGACCGAGGATAGGGTGGTAGCGACGGAGCCATGGCTGGTGATGGAGCCCGGCGATCGCCCGGTCGGGGACGATGGACGCGCCGGGGCCTGCGAGAGGCTGGAGACTCTGCTGTTTCGCGCCGCCAAGACAGCATCCGGAATTGCTTCGGTGATGTTGGGTCTGGGGCTGCTGCTGTCATGGGCATGAGGGACATTGGCTCGGTCGAGCTCCGGTCGCGCATGCTGCCCGCACACCGGTTCGTGAGCGGTATCGGACTCTCCGTTTTGCTAGATTGAGCCAGCCGAGGTCTTTTAGAGGCGACCATGGAGCATATGCGCCGCATTGCCTACGAGACGGTTTTGCGAGCCTGCGGGTTCGCCTCGCTCGGCATTTTCTGCGTCATGACCGGCATGTCGTTCGACCCGAAGATGGCGTTTCAGACCGGCGGATTTCTCACCACAGTCATGGCCTTCGTCCTGGTGCTCAAGGCGCGCGAGGCGCTGACCAAGGATTATCGCCGCACCGAAATGTGGCTCTACATCGACAAGGATTTCCGGCCGCCGGAATCCTATGCGCAATGGGCCAGCGCGACCGTGCTGCGTGACACCTATCTCACCTTCGCCATGTGGACATCGATGATCTCGATCGCGATGTGGGTGATGGCGCTGATCTTTTCCCTGCTCGGGACCACCTCGACACTGGCGCTCGAGAACCAGCCACAGCCGAAGCCGGCGGCGACGCAGACCCAGAAGGCCGCAGCACCGCAGGCGATGGACACCATCACCCTGGCGCCGGATCAGCGGCGTCCGCCGGCTTCGATCCGGTATCAGGTCTTCCAGTAAAGCCCCTGCGCCAACGCGCGCACCCTTTTGTGCGCTGGCCTACGCAGCGCCTGTGCGCTGGCTTCCGCACCGTCGCTGCGCCGGCGCCGGCACGAAATCTGCCAACACGCCACGCCTGCTACTTGCAAATCACTCGCAACTAGCTTGACGGTCCCGGCCCATCCTCCTATATTGCGAATAATTCGCAGTTGCAGTTCAGCCGATCGGGAAGCCGTCTGAGACATGAATTCTTTTCGACTTTTTGCGACTGCCTTGGTGCTCGCCATCGCCACCCTTGTGTCGCCGGCCGGAGCCCAGGTGCCCGACAAACCGTTCCGGGTCGTCACCACATTCACCGTCATTCAGGACATCGCCCAGAACGTTGCGGGCGATAAGGCGATCGTGGAATCGATCACCAAGCCCGGCGCCGAGATCCACGATTACCAGCCGACGCCCCTCGATATCGTCAAGGCGCAGGCCGCCGACCTCGTGTTGTGGAACGGCTTCAACCTCGAGCGCTGGTTCGAACGATTTTTCGACAATGTGCGCGGCGTGCCGCTTGCGGTCGTTACCGCGGATATCGTTCCGATCAGCATCACGGAGGGCCCCTATGACGGACGCCCCAATCCGCACGCATGGATGTCGCCCTCGAACGCGCTGATCTATGTCGAAAACATCCGCAAGGCTCTCGTCAAATTCGACCCCAAGAATGCCGACACCTACAACAAGAACGCCGCCGATTATTCGGCGAAGATCAAGGCGCTGGACCAGCCTCTGCGCAAGCGTCTCGCGACAATCCCGGAAAACCAGCGCTGGCTGGTGACGAGCGAGGGCGCCTTCAGCTATCTCGCCCGCGACTTCGGCATGAAGGAAGCCTATCTCTGGCCGATCAATGCAGACGAACAGGGGACGCCGAAGCAGGTGCGCAGGGTGATCGACCTCGTGCGCAAGAACAAGATTCCTGTGGTGTTCAGCGAGAGCACGATTTCCGACCGCGCGGCAAAGCAGGTCGCGCGCGAGACTGGCGCGAAATATGGGGGCCAGCTTTATGTTGACTCGCTCAGCGCCGCGAACGGGCCCGTGCCCTCCTATCTCGATCTGCTCAAGGTGACGGTCGAAACCATCGCCAAGGGGTTCGGGAAGTGATGGGATTTCGGAAATGACGAGGCTTTGGACGTAAAGGGCTTCGACACGTGACTGCGCCGGTACAGAAGCTCGTTCGGCCCGCCGACACCTCGCTCGGCGCCAGCATCGCCGTGCGCAACCTTAGTGTCACCTATCCCAACGGCTTCACTGCCGTACGCGACGCAAGCTTCAGCCTCGACCCCGGCAGCATCTGTGCGCTGGTCGGCATCAACGGCAGCGGCAAGTCGACGATCTTCAAGGCGATCATGGGTTTCGTGCGTCCATCGGCCGGCGAGGTGCGGCTGTGCGGTCTGCCTGTCGACGAAGCAATCAAGAAGAACATCGTCGCCTACGTCCCGCAGAGTGAGGACGTCGACTGGAACTTTCCGGTGCTGGTCGAGACCGTGGTGATGATGGGCCGCTACGGCCACATGAATTTTCTGCGCATGCCCTCGCGTGCTGACCGCTACAAGGTCGACGAGGCGCTGGAGCGCGTCGGCATGACCGCCTATCGCCACCGCCAGATCGGCGAACTGTCCGGCGGCCAGAAAAAGCGGGTGTTCCTTGCCCGCTCGCTGGCGCAGGAAGGCCGGATCATTCTGCTCGACGAGCCGTTCACCGGCATCGACGTCAAGACCGAGAGCGCAATCATCGGTCTGCTGCGCGAATTGCGCGATTCCGGACATCTCATCCTCGTATCCACGCACAATCTCGGCAGCGTTCCGGACTTCTGCGACCAAGTGGTGCTAATCAACCGGACCGTGCTGGCGGCCGGCCGTACCGCAGACGTCTTCACGCAACAGAATCTCGAGCGCGCCTTCGGCGGCGTGCTGCGTAACTTCCAGCTCGGCGGCCGCGACCTGCATGACGATGACGACGCGCGCAGCGTCACCGTGCTGACCGACGACGAACGCCCGCTGGTGTTCTACGGCGACAAGCCAGAGAGCGCGCAACATCCCGGCACGAAAGATCAAGGCGGAACATGACCGCGCTGCTCGCCGAGCTGCTGGTGCCGTTCAGTTACAATTACATGCTGAAGGCGATGTGGGTAAGTGCGCTGGTCGGCGGCGTCTGCGCCTTTCTGTCGGCCTATCTGATGCTGAAGGGCTGGTCGCTGATGGGCGACGCCCTCGCCCATTCGATCGTGCCGGGTGTCGCGGGGGCTTATATTATCGGCGCGCCATTCGCGGTCGGCGCCTTCTTCGCCGGGATCGTCGCCGCGCTGGCGATGCAATTCGTCAGGCAGAAGTCGCGGCTGCGCGAGGACGCGGTGATCGGCCTGGTCTTCACTGCTCTGTTCGCTCTCGGCCTGTTGATGGCCTCGATCTGGCCGACCTCGGTGAGCATCCAGACCATCGTGCTCGGCAATATTCTCGCCATTTCCGACGAAGACGTAGTGCAGGTCGCCGCGATTGCCGGCGTGTCGCTGACGATTCTGGCTTTCATTTGGAAGGATCTGATGATCACCTTCTTCGACGAAAGCCACGCGCGCTCGATCGGCATCAAGACCGGCGCGCTGAAGATCGTATTCTTTACCCTGCTCTCCGCTTGTACGGTCGCTGCCCTGCAGACGGTCGGCGCTTGTCTGGTGATTGCGATGGTGGTGACGCCCGGCGCGACCGCTTATCTGCTCACCGACCGCTTCGGGCGCCTGATCCTGATCTCGATCGCGCTTGGCGTCAGCACCAGTTTCCTCGGCGCCTACATAAGCTATTTCCTCGATGGCGCCACCGGCGGCGTGATCGTCACGCTGCAGACGCTGGTGTTCCTCGCCGCCTTTATCTTCGCACCGAAGCACGGGATGATAGCCGCGCGGCGTCGCCGGATCGCCGGATCGGAGCTTGCGGCATGACCGCGCTCTACGATCTGATTGCCTTGCCCCTGTCCTATCCCTTCATGCAGCGCGCGCTGATCGTATCGCTGCTGGTCGCCGCGGTTTGCGCGGTGCTGTCCTGCTATCTGGTGCTGAAGGGCTGGTCGCTGATGGGCGACGCGATCTCGCATGCGGTGCTGCCGGGCATCGTGATCGCGCATGTGCTCTCCATACCGCTCGCGATCGGCGCCTTCGCCGCGGGCTTAAGCTGCGCACTCTTCACCGGCTATCTGAAGGAGAACAGCCGGATCAAGGAAGATACCGTCATGGGTATCGTTTTCTCCGGCATGTTCGGATTCGGGCTGGTGCTGTTCACCAAGGTCGAGACCGAGCAGCACCTTCTTCACATCCTGTTCGGCAATGTGCTCGGCGTCACCGCACGCGACCTGGTCGAAACCGCGATCGTGGCCGGCGGCACGCTCGCGATCGTGCTCGTGAAGCGGCGAGACCTGCTGCTCTATTGCTTCGACCCGAACCATGCCCGCTCCATCGGCCTGCCGGTGCGGGTGCTGCATTACGGCCTGCTGGTGCTGCTCGCCCTCACCATCGTCGCATCCCTGAAGGCGGTCGGCATCATCCTTGTGATCGCCATGCTGATCGGGCCGGGCGCGACCGCCTATCTCTTGACCGACTCGTTCGAGCGGATGCTGGCCATCGCCACCGCCGTGGCGCTGGCCTCGGCCCTTGTCGGCACCATCGTCAGCTTTCATATCGACGGCGCCACCGGCGCCTGTATCGTGCTGGTCCAGGCGTTGTTCTTCGTGCTGGCTTTCCTGTTCGCGCCAAAACAGGGTGTTCTCCGCCGTAGAACGGTGTGACGGCCTTGTAGCCCGGATAAGCGAAGCGAAATCCGGGGACCGACTTTCCCGCATGTCGCTGCGCTCATGCGGGCTACGAAGCGATTCCTACTCCTCGTCCCGCCCGTAAAACT
>JAEZBA010000420.1 GCA_023430245.1 Pseudomonadota bacterium | reverse complement strand
GCCATGAGTCTTGCGTTTCCAAAGACTCTCGGCCTTGTTCTGGCCGGCGGGCTTGCGCGTCGCATGGGCGGCGGCGACAAGGCCCTGATCGAGATTGGCGGCCGGACCATCCTCGAGCGCGTGCTCGAAACCATCGCGCCGCAATGCGACGGCATCATCCTCAATGCCAATGGCGATCCATCGCGATTCGCGCGCTTCGGCATGCCGGTTGTCTCCGACGACATTCCCGACTTTGCCGGCCCGCTCGCCGGCGTTCTCGCGGGCCTCGACTGGGCCGCCATTCACCGGCCCGAAATCGCATGGATGGTGAGCGTCCCTGGCGATTGCCCGTTTCTTCCCGCCGACCTCGTCGAACGGCTGCATGCGGCGCGCGATGCTGCGGGCACGCCGCTCGCCTGCGCCAAGTCAGGCGACTGGCGGCATCCGGTCGCCGGGTTGTGGCCGGTTGCCTTGCGGGCGGATCTCCGGCGCGCGCTGATCGACGAAGACCTGCACAAAATCGAAGTCTGGACCGCGCGTCACGGCATCGCGCTTGCGGAATGGCCGGACCGGCCGGTCGATCCGTTCTTCAACGTGAACACGCCGGATGATCGCGCCCGCGCCAACGATATTGCGCTGCAAAAAGACGCCTTTGAGCGCGGCGACCACAGGCTCGCGTGAGCGAAAATGAACTTCGGCGCGACGCTCCGTCCGCTTGAAGGCCGCCACGCCTTAGTATTGAATGACTCTAAGCTAAGTCGGGGAGGTGTAGTCCATGAAGAGTTTCCTGGCCGCCTGCGCGGCCGTCGTCATTCTCGCGGTCAGTGGCTGGTTCGTGCTGGAGCGCTTCCAGGAGCCGGTATCTGTGGCTTTCACATCGACTGGCGCGCGCATCTGAGTTGAAGTCGCGTCAGCCGACCAGCGACGCGTAAGGCAGAAATCCGACGGTCGAGCCGGGCTCGACCATCGTTTCGTTTTCGGGGAGTTCGACGAGGCCGTCGGTTTCGGTGAGCGAGGTCAGGACGCCCGCGCCTTCCTGCCGATGCTTGACGGCCACGATCGTGCCGTCCGGATCGCGGGTCAGAGACACCCGCACATATTCCCGCCGGCCTTGCTTCTTGCGATAGCCAAATCCGGCGCGTACCGGCAACGGCACCAGCGCCGGCGCATCGGCGCCGGCCAGCCGCATGATCAGCGGACGCACCACCCGCACGAAGGTCACGAAGGCGGCGACCGGATTGCCGGGCAGACCGACAAAGGCGGCGGCGCTGTCCGCCGCAGCACCCGGGATCACACCCATCGCCACCGGACGTCCCGGCTTGATTGCCACGCGCCAGAACACCAGGATGCCGACAGCTTCGACGGCGTCACGCACATGATCGGCCTCGCCGGTCGATACCCCGCCGGAGGTGAGCACGAGGTCGTGGCCGCTGGCGGCGTCTCTGAGCGCCGGCGCGAGGATTGCGGGATCGTCCGGCAGAATGCCGAGATCGGTGACGATGGCGCCGAGCGCGGCGATCATGCCGCCGAGCAAAGTGCGGTTCGCATCGTAAAGCGCCGCACGCGCGAGCGGCTGACCGGGCTCGATGACTTCGTCACCGGTCGAAAACAACGCCACGCGAATGCACCGCCGGACCGGAAGCGCGGTGAGCCCGAGCGCTGCGGCGAGCGCGACATCGGCGATCGACAGCATGCGTCCCGCGGGCAGAGCGACTGAACCGGCGCGGATATCCTCGCCGGCCAACCGGCGGTTCGAGCCACGCTTCAACCCGGGCGGCGCGATCACGCTTCCGCCTTCTGTCCGCACGTCCTCCTGCATGAACACGGTGTCCGCGCCATCGGGCATCGGCGCGCCGGTAAAGATGCGGATCGCGGTACCGGGTGCGATCGGATGCGCGGCGGCGCGGCCTGCGGTGATGCGGTCGGCGACAGTGAAGGTGGTGTCGGATTGTGCCGACAGATCAGCGTGGCGTACCGCGTAACCGTCCACCGCAGAATTGTCGAAAGGCGGCAGGTCGATCGGCGCTTGTATATCACGTGCGAGCGTGCGGCCCCGTGCAAGCGCAAGCGCAACCGTTTCGATCTCCGCAACCGGCGTGACGCGCTCGCGAATGATCCGTTCAAGATCGTCGACGGGCAACAGCGGCCCGGAAAACGCGAAGCAATCGTCGGTGAGTTGCGCCATCAGGGAAGGTCCGCGTGTTCCTTCACCTGCTCGACCGCTATCGCCTGAGCAAGCAGAAGGTCGGCAATCGCCTCGACATCGTTCAGGTCGACGACCGGCAATTTGACGTGCGGCAGCGGCGTGTCCGACGCAACCGCGACGATCCAGCGGTCCTCCGGATGAAGCAGTGGCTTGCCGTTGGCGCTGCGATGGACTTCCAGTTTCGGAAAGCTTTCGCGCTTGAAGCCTTCGACCAGCACAAGATCCACCTTGGAGAGCTTGGCGAGCATGACCGGGAGCGGCGGCTCCGGCGCGCCCCGCAATTCATGCATCAGCGCCCAGCGATTGCCGGACACCACCAGCACCTCGGTGGCGCCGGCCGAGCGGTGTTCGAACGAGTCCTTGCCGGGCCTGTCGACATCGAAGGCATGGTGCGCGTG
>JAEZBA010000407.1 GCA_023430245.1 Pseudomonadota bacterium | reverse complement strand
GTATATGTCTGCGGTCCCACCGGACGCCAGCCTTCGCATGCGACGCTTCTTTCGACTGTGAGGCCCAACCTCCAACCTCTGGTACGCTGGATGCCCATGTTCATTCGAAAGCCGCTTAAAAATCGGCACTAAATCGTGCTGATCGGCGACTCTGTAAGTAGTTGTTGGACGCTCATCTATCCCTAAACCAGCGCAAAGCTCCCAGCATAGCGTTTGCATCAAAAAGGGGCTCGCCTGAGCCTCTTCTGACAGCCGGTTGAGAATCTTTGACGGGCAGTCAATGTTGAGAGCTTTAAACCCCTTTGTCGCAATTTGCGATAAGTGCATTTGGCTCCATTCAGGAACAATAATAGACTGAACGCGACCTTGGAGTTCTGCTTCTGACTTTACGGCGTCCAAGCCTCTGTGGCTGACGGAAAGAATTATCAATTTTAATCCGTCGAACACTGCGCCCTTTACATGACGGAGAAACGTTTTTCGCACTTCATCTGACAAATAGTGAAAGTCGTCGACGACCAATGAAATCTTTTTCTCCTTGAGGTGCTTCAACGCGGAGAACATGCTGTCAATTTTATAGGTACGCTTGGCCTCACCCCCGCTAACCACCGAACCTTCGATAGTGAACACCTCGGACAATCCGATTTTTGCTCCTAGTTTTCCCTCACCCTTATCACCTTGGCTGATTTCAACCGGCAGGTTCAAAACGTAACAAACCTTTTCCCAAATATCTTTTGAGGCTTCGATTTGGCCGCCCTCAATCCAGATGTAATGTTTCCCCTCCAGCAATTGCCGACAGAGTACGGTTTTTCCACTTTTTGAGGGCCCCGCTATTGATGCGATCTGATTCCGCGAAGAAATTGCTCGCTCGACTGTTTCTTCAATTTTCAACTCTTCGCGACCGACATAGGTGATTGAAGGTTGCCCTCCAGGCACAAAAACATCGTCTCTCCGCAAAGGCGCGTTCGCATTTGTGAGCATTTCATCCTCCAAGCCCCAGAGGATTATTACAGCTTTTGCGTGTATTCGCCTAGCGCCTCTTGTGACCCGACTTGCGACCTGAGGACCTTTATCCAACCGGCTTCTTAGTGGGGCTGACCAACGATTGACCAAAGAATAAACTGAACCGAACGCGAACAACCGATATCGAGTTGATCGATTTATCCCGATTTTTTCAGGTTGTCCGTGGACAGCTCGCCACTCATAACGGTCTGGTTGCAGGTTCGAGTCCTGCCGGGCCCACCAATGACGAGGCGCGGACGCGCATGTTCGTCGGTGTGGAGAGAAAACGATCGCGCGCGGAACGTTCGTCCCCAGTCTCAAGATCAAGTGCTCTGTCGCAGCCATTTCACGCGCTGAATTGCGACCGTATCGGACACGTCGGTCGACCGGCAGTCGGTGTTCCGCGCGAGTCAACTGCGACGCGGAACGATATCGCACGCGCAGACTTATGCCTCCAATTACACACAAGGAGGCTGTCAATGAGTCATGACACTTCGCGCATGGCGACTGATCGTTCAACCGGCGGCGGCATGACGGAAATCCTCGGTCTCGCCGCCGTTGCGCTGGTCGCCATGGGTCTGCTCGCGTTTGGCTATAACGCTCGCGAAAGCAATACCCAGACCGCAAGCGGCGCCGGCGAATTATCGATTCAGGCCGAAAAACCTGTCGCGCACGATCGTGTTCCGCCAACCGATACCACCCCGCCGCCGACCACTTCGACCACCGGACAGGGGGATTCGGCTGGCGAGCAGAAGGCGCCGCCCCAGTAACGTTGGAAAAGGCCATCAACAAAGAAGTGTCAATTAAGATTGACACTTCTTTCGTCGTTTATCTATGATGCGGCATGGATTTGCATGCCGAACACGTCCGGAATTGCTCGGCAGGGCTGAAACGCTCATGCCCTCATGCGCGACGCACGCGGCCGGCATTGGACCGGAACTAGCGATGCGACCGGTTTTCCCATTCTCGGCGATCGTCGGTCAGGATGAGATGAAGCTCGCGCTTCTGATCGCGGCGGTCGATCCGTCGATCGGCGGCGTCTTGGTGTTTGGCGATCGCGGCACCGGAAAGTCAACGGCCGTGCGCGCGCTCGCAGCGCTTCTGCCAAAAATGCGCGTCGTGGTCGGCTGCCGCTATCAGTGTGATCCCGGGGCCAACGGTTCGGGCTGTGCAGAGTGTCAGGAGCGTGCGCGCCAGGGGCCGCTCAAAAGCAAACTCGCGCCGGTGCCGGTGGTCGACTTGCCGCTGGGTGTCACGGAAGATCGCGTGGTCGGCGCGCTCGATCTGGAGCGCGCGCTGAGTCAGGGCGTCAAGGCGTTCGAACCGGGGCTGCTCGCGCGCGCCCATCGCGGCTTTCTTTATATCGACGAGGTCAACCTGCTGGAGGATCATATCGTCGACCTGCTGCTCGACGTCGCCGCCTCGGGTGAAAACGTGGTCGAGCGCGAAGGACTGAGCGTGCGGCATCCGGCGCGCTTCGTCCTGATCGGAACCGGTAATCCGGAAGAGGGGGAATTGCGTCCGCAATTGCTCGATCGCTTCGGGCTTTCGGTTGAGGTGAAGACTCCGTCCGATATCGCGACCCGTATCGAAGTGGTCCGCCGCCGCGACGAATTCGATCAGGCGCCGGCGGTATTCATGCAGAAATGGGCGAAGAAGGATGAAGCGGTTCGCCGCTCGCTGCAGGCGGCCCGCGCGCGGCTGTCGTCGGTCACCATCAGCGATCAGGCGCGCGAGCGCACGGCGCGGCTGTGCATGGATCTCGGTACCGACGGTTTGCGCGGAGAACTGACGCTGATCCGCGCGGCACGAGCCATTGCCAGTCTCGACGGACAAAAAAGCGTCGGCGACGATCAACTCCGGCGCGCTGCGCCAATCGCGCTGCGTCATCGGCTACGCCGCGATCCGCTCGACGAAGTCGGCTCGACGGCGCGGATCGATCGCGTCATGGCCGATATGTTCGGGGCATGAGCGCGAAGCCCGCGGCCCACAATAACGATGCGGCGCTGGCCGGATGCATTGTCGCTGTCGATCCGGCTTCGCTTGGCGGTCTCGTTATACGGTCGCCCGCCAGCGAGGGCCGCAGCCACTTCGTCGCGGCGATCCGGGCGATGCTGCGCCCTGACATGCCGGTTCGGAAGATTCCGCCATCGATCGATGACGATCGCTTGCTTGGCGGGCTCGATCTTGCTGCGACGCTGCGGTCGGGCCGCCCTGTTCTGGCGCGCGGCGTGCTGGCGGAATGCGATGGCGGCGTGATCGTGCTTCCGTCGGCGGAGCGCATATCGGCGTCTTTGGCTGCACGGCTTGGCGCCGCGCTCGATGGCGGGGGGATTGTCATTGAAAGGGAGGGACTGACCGAGCGGGTGACCTGCAGTCTTGGCCTGATCCTGCTCGATGAAGGGATCGGCACCGATGAACGCGCCCCTGCCGCGCTGCTCGACCGCCTGGCGCTACACATTGACATCGATGGTTTGTTCGATCTTGGTCCGATGCCGTTCGATCGAGACACCATCGAGACTGCCCGCGAACGCGTGAGGCATATTCATGTCGACGAACGCATGATGGGTGCGCTCGCCGAGGCTGCGACCGTATTCGGCGTCGAATCGAGCCGAGCCTGGGCCTTCGCGCTCCGGGTGGCACGGATTCAGGCTGCCCTGAGCGGACGTATGATCGCCTCTGCAGAGGATGCGGGAGTTGCCGCGCGGCTGGTGCTTGCGCCACGGGCGACTATCATCCCCGCTGCGCAGCCGGAAGAAGAAGCGCCGCCGCCATCAGAGAGTAACAAAGAGCAAAGCGAAACAGACAGCGCCGATCAATCCGACGCCGATCAGGAGATGGTGCTTGAAGCTGTGCGGGCGGCCATTCCGCCCGGTCTGCTGGAGCGCCTTGGTCAACCCAATCTCAGCCGGACGCGCAGCCTCACTGGCGGCCGGTCGGCCAATCTTCGCGCATCGCTGCGTCGCGGGCGGCCCGCCGGGACTCGGGCGGGCGACCTGAAGCCGGGCGTCCGGCTCAATCTCGTCGAAACCCTGAAGGCTGCCGCGCCGTGGCAGCGCGTGCGCGGCGCCGAAGCCGGCACCAGCTCCCGCGTGCAGGTGCGGCGCGATGATTTCCGTATCACTCGCTTCAAGCAGCCATCCGAGACGTTGACGATATTTCTCGTCGATGCGTCCGGTTCTTCCGCATTTCATCGTCTCGCCGAAGCCAAGGGTGCGGTCGAGTTACTGCTGGCCGATTGCTATGTGCGGCGCGATCAGGTCGCACTACTGGCGTTTCGCGGACAGGGTGTCGAACTGCTTTTGCCGCCGACGCGCTCGCTGACGCGCGCCAAACGCTCGCTTGCCGAATTGCCGGCGGGTGGCGCGACGCCGCTGGCGACCGGCCTCGATCAGGCTTGCCTGACCGGACAATTGGCAATGCGGCGCGGTCAGACGCCGCTTCTTGTCATTCTCACCGACGGGCGCGGCAATATTGCGCGCGACGGTGGTCCCGGCCGCGAGCGTGCGGAGGCCGATGCGCTCGCGGCTGCGCGGAACCTGCGGTCAACAGGAATCAGCGCGCTGCTGATCGATACATCCCAGCAGCCGCATCCGGCGTCGCGGCGGCTCGCAGAGGAGATGCACGCCCGCTATCTGCCGTTGCCCCGTGCCGATGCCGCGACCTTGTCGGACGCCGTGCGTTCAGTTCTGTGATGAGTGAGCAAGCCTGTGCTGTCGGATGGCCTATCAAGCGATCGGATCGCGGAGGCCGGCCATTGGCCCGCTGCATCATTTCGGCCGGCGGGCGTGCAGCTCGCGCAATGCCTGTTTTGCGTTTCTGTCGTTCGGATTGTCGCCGTCATCGCGGCCGGTCGCCGGATCGAACTTTCTATGAAAGTCTTCAGGTGAAAAGACCTCGAGCTCTTGTCTTGAGCCAGACCAATAGACGATCCAGTCGCCGTCTTCGACCGTCACGTATCCATACGTCGCCTTTATCCGCAACCGGCCTTCATAATGGTTCACCTGTCCGGACAGGCGATGTCTGGAGTCGAATATCGCCAGGCGAAGCCAGCTTGGCCAATTGTCCGGTGCTTCCGACGCCTTCCAGCGATATGCCTCGCAACGCTGCGGCTTTGTCTGGTATTCGCCCAAGGTGGTCTCCCAAAGACGTTCTCCTCGAAAATCTTTTTCGTGATGATAGGAGAAGTGTTCGCAGGGGCATTGATGAACATCAAAACGAACGTCTCAAGGTGAAGCGGACGCGTCCGCACGTCCTCCGATGCTGTGTTCGGCATATCGAGCCGCGCCGTATGGTCGAGGGAAAGGCGCAAGGCGTTCGATGTCATTCTCATGCGGTGAAGATGATCGCGTGCGATCGTGTGCGATTACGCGTGCCGCAGCATTGTATGTTATCCTGATAGTGCCTCCGACCGCCGAGGGTTTGAATGACGCTGGATTTGCCGAATGCCCTGACCGGACAACGTATCGCACTTTCATCGCGTGCTGGCCCGCTCAGCTATTATCGGGACGGCCAGCAGGATGCGGTTCCGTTGCTTCTGGTCCACAGCATCAATGCCGCTGGATCGGCCTACGAAATGAAACCGATTTACGAGCATTTCCGATCGCAGCGCGTGGTCTATGCGCTCGATCTTCCGGGCTTCGGGTTTTCCGACCGGTCGGACCGGCCTTACGATCCGCGCATGATGACCGATGCGGTTCACGCCATGACCGAACGCATTCGCTCCGGGCATGGCGACAAACCGATCGACGCGATCGCGCTGTCTTTGGGAACTGAATTTCTCGCGCGCGCGGCCGCAGAACGGCCGGAGCAGTTCCGAACGTTGGGTCTGATCAGTCCGACCGGTATGGACAGCCGCGGGCCCTATGATGACGCGCCGGGCACGACGCGCGGCATGCCGTGGCTGTATGCGTTCTTTCGCAACCCGATCTGGAGCAAGGGCTTCTTCGATCTGCTGAGCTCGCGCATGAGCATCCGCTTTTTCCTGAAAAAGACCTACGGCCGGCAGGAGATCGACGAAGATCTGCTGGAATACGATTACCTGACCACGCACCAGCCGGGCGCACGCCACGCGCCGTATCGCTTTGTCTCCGGCTATCTGTTCAGCAAGGACATCACGCGAATCTATCGCTCGCTCGCGATGCCGGTCTTTGTTGCGCACGGCGTGCGCGGTGATTTCGTGGACTACAGCGGACTGAAGGAATTTGCGGCAAGACCGAACTGGACCATCGAGCGAATGCAGACCGGCGCCTTGCCCCCATTAGGAATTCGGCCAGAAGTGAATCGGCGCG
>JAEZBA010000378.1 GCA_023430245.1 Pseudomonadota bacterium | reverse complement strand
TGCCTGGAAGGCGTCGGCATCGCTAAGCCAAGTCAAGAAATCGAGGCGGAAGCTGTCGCCTTCATCGTCACCCAGCGCTTTGGGTTGACGAGACGCCGGCCGCGCAAGCTGGCAACTGGCTCCGTGGCAAGGAGCGCTGACCGAGCACCCACATGTCACCAGGCTGACTAACCGACTTCGCTTCGATAGCCGGAATGTCCTCCTCCGAGTCCGACTCTGGATCGTTCAAATCCACCATCAAGGCGTCGAACTCGGCTTGACTGAAACCCGTCAAGTCCAGCTCAAGGTCCTCTTTGGCAAGTAAAGTGGACAAATCCTGCAATTCGACCACGAGAGCGGAACGGTCATATCCCGCCATCTCCGCGATCTTGTTATCAGCCAGGACATACGCGCGCTTTTTGGCCTCGGACAGCCCGTTCAGAACCCTGACCGGGATCTTCGCCAGACCCAGCTTCTTAGCGGCCGCTGTCCGCGCGTGCCCAGCGAGAATGACGTCGTTCTCATCGATAAGCACCGGGTTCGTGAAGCCAAACTCCTTGATGCTGGCAGTGATGCGACGTACCTGTTCGCCAGAGTGGGTGCGAACATTGTTTGGGTGGGGTGTTAGAGAGCTGGTCTTTCGATATTCACCTTTTCGATCGACCGCGGCTCGCTCAGAGACGCTGAACCCTCGAGGCAGCGTGCCCTGCTTGCTTTTGCGTGACATGGAATGCTCCGTCGTTGAAGATGCAACGACGAATGGCCCGGAGCGGAACGAGCCCACCAGAACTGAAGGCGAAGATTTTCAGGACGAAAAGTAACTCGGCCGGATTAACGGCACATGATTCGCCCTGCGACGAGCTAAACCGGACGCCTGCGAGGCTTCGGCAACAGCCGCAGATATAGATGCCCCCGATGATCGTGGAGATACTTCTTCGCGGCGTTTGCATCAACAACACAGTCCAAAGCGGCGGACGCAAAATCAGCAGCCGCCTCCCATGCCCGGCCGCTCTTGATGGCCTCGCGCATTGGGTAACGGAGAGAACATCTTAGCCGACGACCCTCAGGATGAAGATTTCTCGTTTCGCCTCTGAGTAGAGTCTATGAGCGCGCAGTTCCTAATCACCAGCCCGCTGCGACACATGGCGATAGGTCTTCGCGACGACAAACGACCTCGCGTGCAGCCTAGCGCACGGCGCGCGCGACGGAGGCTGCTATTCGTCCCGCCGATCCTCGTGCATCTTTATTCCCAGATAGCTCTCAACCACGCGCTCGTCCTCAGCCAGCATCCGCGCCGGACCTGAAATGGGGATGCGGCCGACCTCCATCACGTAACCGAAGCTTGCAAGCTCCAGCGCAGCGCGTGCATTTTGTTCGATCAGGAGGATCGAAACGCCCGTTGCGCTGAGATCGGCGATAATCTGGAACGTTTCGCGCACGATACGCGGCGCCAGTCCCAAGCTCGGCTCGTCGAGCATCAGAAGCGTCGGATTAGCCATAAGAGCGCGCCCCATCGCAAGCATCTGGCGTTCCCCACCCGACAGCGTCCCCGCATGCTGGCGCCATCGCTCCTTTAGGCGGGGAAAATTTGCATAGACCCGTTCGAGCCGCGGTGCGAGTTCGCCACGCCTTGCGCGAAACGCGCCAAGACGCAGATTGTCGTCCACCGATAATGTCGTAAACAGCTCCCGCCGCTCAGGAACCAGCGTCATGCCCGCTACGACGCGCTGTTCCACCGAAAGGTCGCGAATGTCGGTCCCGTCGAACACTATCGTTCCAGAACTGTGCAGTAATCCCATGATCGCATTCAACAGCGTGGTCTTGCCGGCGCCGTTCGAGCCGATCACGGTGACGATGCTCCCGCGTGCAAGTTCGATGGACACCTCGTGCACGGCTTCGGCGCGGCCATAGGAGACGGACAGGCCGGTCGTCGAGAGGAACGGGGCTGTCATGCCGCGTCTCCGAGATAGGCTTCGATGACCGTAGGATTGCGCCGGATTTCCTCGGGTGTGCCTTCCGCGATCTTGATGCCGAAATCGACGACGATGATACGGCTTGCGAGGCCCATGACGAACTCGAGATCGTGCTCAACCAATAGAACGCCAACCCCGTCATCGCAGACCTGCCGGATCAGCGAGGCCAGCTCTCTCTTTTCACGGTAGCGCAGACCGGCCGCCGGTTCGTCCAGCAGCAGAAGCGAAGGATCGAGCGCCAGAGACCTGGCGATTTCGAGAATGCGTTGTTGTCCAAGGGCAAAGCTTCCGGCCGGGCGATGGATCTGGTCGCCAAGGCCGACCCGATCGAGTTGCCGCTTCGCATCGTAGAGTATCCGGCGTTCTTCATCGCGCTCGATCCTCAGCATCGCGCTCACCGGGCCGGCATGACCGCGCAGATGGGCGCCGAGCGCGACATTGTCGAGGGCGGACATATCAGACGCAAGCTTGACGTGCTGGAAGGTGCGTCCGACCCCTAGCGAGGCGATATCGCGCGACGACATGCCGTCGATACGTTTACCTGCGAACCAAACCTCTCCCCGCGACGGCGGAAGTATCCCGGTGACCAAGTTGAAAATAGTTGATTTGCCGGCGCCGTTTGGGCCGATCAATGCGGTGACAGTCGCAGGCTCAATCGCGAAGCTAACGTCATCGACGGCCACAAGACCGCCGAAGGTCTTGCGTACGTCCCGCAATTCGAGCAGCGGCCGCATCGGTGTAGTCTCGCGCCGGGGCAGCGCAGGAGCTTGTGGCGGGTCCGGCTGATCCGCGGCCGGGAAGAAGCGCCGGAAAAGCGGCAGCAAACCATTCGGGGCTGCCTGCAGGATCGAGATCAGCAGAATTCCGAATGCGATTGTTTCAAAACTTCCGGTGCGACCCAGCAAGTACGGCAGGAGGTCCTGCAACTGGTTCTTCAGGAGCGTGACGATTGAAGAGCCGAGAAGTGCGCCGACAATGTGGCCTGCTCCGCCCACGACTGCCATCAGCAGATACTCGATGCTGGCGTTCAGGCCAAATGCGGAAGGTGCAAGCGTGCGCTGGAAATGCGCGAATAGCCAGCCGGACAGACCCGCGAGCAGAGCGGCATAGAAAAAGACGATCAGCTTGATTCGGGAAGTATTGACCCCGAAGGACTCGGCTGCGAGCCGCCCCTGCCGCAGCATCCGGATCGCACGCCCGGTGCGCGATTCCAGGAGATTGGCCGACAGCACGAACGCGAGAACCACGAAGACCCACAACACGAGATAGAACGATCGAACGTCGTAAAGCGCGAACGATCCGATCGATAGCGGCGGGATCCCCGACAGGCCATCATGGCCACCTAAGAGCGGGGTATTGCCGAAGACATAGTAGAATGCGACCGCCCAGGCGATGGTGCCGACGGGCAAATAATGTCCGGAAAGTCGTGTCGTGATCGCACCGATCAGCAGCGCACCGAGTCCGGTGACGCCCAGGGAGACAGGCAAGGTTAGCCATGCCGATATGCCATAATGCACGGACAGCACCCCGGTGGCGTAAGCGCCGAAGCCGACAAAAGTCGCCTGACCGAACGAAGTCATTCCGCCGACGCCGGTGAGCAGAACGAGTCCCAGCGCAACCAAGCTGAACAGCCCGATATAGATGGCAAGCGTGATCCAGAAATCGCGAAAGCCCGGAATGAATGGCAGCATCAGCGTGACGAGGGCAAAGGCGATTGCGGCGCGTCGGGGCGTGATCATTCTTCTTCCTCTTCAACCCCGACCGACGTGAGCGAGCGCCACAAAAGCACAGGGATCAGCAGGGCAAAGATGATCGCGTCCTTGTAGGCGCTCACTCCGAACGAGGCGAAGGATTCCGTCAGGCCGACCACCAGCGCCGCGCCGACCGTGATCGGGTAGCTCGCCATGGCGCCAACAATCGAGGCAATGAAGCCCTTTAATCCGATCATAAGGCCGGTATCGAAATAGATGGTCGTGACCGGCCCGATAAGGGCGCCGGAGACAACACCGATCGCCGCGGCGATACCAAGCGCCAGCATGCCGGACAGAGCCATCGGAATGCCGACTAGCCGCGCGCCTGTCCGGTTGATGGCGGATGCACGCAACGCCTTGCCGGTCAGGGTGCGGTCGAAGATCAGCCACAGCACCAACAGCAGCAACAGGGTGGTTGCGACCATCGCGATATTCTGGCCAGTGACCAGAAGCCTCCCGAACGAGACCGCGAAATCGAGCAACGTTTCCGTCCGGACCCCTTCCGGCCCGTAAAACAATAGCCCAAAGCCAATCAACGCCAGATGGACGCCGAACGCCGCTATCAGGAGCACCAGAATGGACGCCTCCGACAGCGGCGCAAAGACCAGCCTATAGATCAC
>JAEZBA010000356.1 GCA_023430245.1 Pseudomonadota bacterium | reverse complement strand
ATGTGGCGCGGATCGACGCGATCGAGGCTGAGGTCAAGCACGACGTTATCGCCTTCCTGACCCATCTCGCCGAACTCGTCGGACCCGAGGCGCGCTTCGTGCACCAGGGCATGACCTCGTCGGACGTGCTCGATACCTGCCTGAATGTGCAACTGGCACGCGCGACCGACATCCTGATCGCCGATACCGACAAGCTGCTCGCCGCGCTCAAGCGCCGGGCGATCGAACACAAGCTGACGCCCACCATCGGCCGCTCGCACGGCATCCATGCCGAGCCGACCACCTTCGGGCTGAAGCTTGCGCAGGCCTATGCGGAATTCGATCGCGCCAGGGCGCGGCTGGTTGCGGCCCGCAACGAGATCGCGACCTGCGCGATTTCGGGTGCGGTCGGCACCTTCGCGCAGATCGACCCGCGGGTAGAGGCACATGTCGCGAAAGCCATGGGCCTTACAGTCGAGCCGGTTTCCACCCAGGTGATCCCGCGCGACCGCCACGCGATGTATTTCGCCACCCTCGGCGTGGTCGCTTCCTCGATCGAGCGGCTCGCCACCGAAATCCGTCATCTGCAGCGTACCGAGGTGCTGGAAGCCGAGGAGTTCTTCTCGCAGGGCCAGAAGGGCTCGTCGGCAATGCCGCACAAGCGCAATCCGGTGCTGTCGGAAAACATCACCGGTCTCGCCCGCATGGTGCGGGCGTATGCATTGCCGGCGATGGAAAACGTGGCGCTCTGGCACGAACGCGACATCTCGCATTCCTCGGTCGAACGCATGATCGGGCCCGACGCCACCGTTACGCTCGATTTCGCGCTCAACCGGCTCGCGGGCATCATCGACAAGCTGGTCGTGTACCCGGAGAACATGCAGAAAAATCTCGACCGGCTCGGAGGCCTGGTGCATTCGCAGCGCCTGCTGATCGCGCTCACCAACAAGGGCGTGTCGCGCGAAGACGCTTATAAAATCGTGCAGGACTCGGCGATGAAGGTCTGGCGCGGCGAAGGTGATTTCCTCGCGTTTCTAAAGGCGGACCCGCGCGTTACCACGAAAATGAGCGCCGCCGAGATCGAGGAGAATTTCGACCTCGGCTATCATTTCAAGCACGTCGACACGATTTTCCGCCGCGTGTTCGGCGAGGCGTAACGCTCACTCAGCCTCGACCGTTCGGATGTCGATTTCCGATGTCAGCGTCCGGTGCACAGGACACTTGTCGGCAATCTCCAGCAGCCGTTTGCGCTGCTCGGCATCGAGATTGCCGGTCAGCGTCAGGACACGGTCGATGCGGTCGATCTTGCCTTCCTTGGTCTCGCAGGTCTCGCAATCGATGGCATGAATGCGGGAATGCTTGAGCGCGACGGAAACGCGCTCCAGCGGCAATCCCTTGTGATCCGCATACAGACGCAGCGTCATGGATGTGCAGGCGCCGAGGCCGGCGAGCAGGAGATCATAGGGGGTGAGCCCTGAATCGAGCCCGCCCATCGCGACCGGCTCGTCGGCGATGATCGTGTGGCCGCCGGCGCGGATGGTCTGCTGGAATTTGCTCTGCCCGGTCTCCGTCACCGTGACGCCGTCGGTCGCCTCGGCCTCGAGATTCTCCTTCGGCACCGGCATGTCGAGATAGCGCTCGGCCCAGGCGGCGATGACATTGGCGACATAGGCCGCGTCCTGTTTCCGGCTTAGCAGATGATCGGCTCCGGCCAGCGAGACGAAACTCTTAGGATGTTTCGCCGCAATGAAGATCGCAGTGGCGTTGTCGATCCCCACGGTTTCGTCGGTTGGCGAATGAAAGATCAGCAATGCCTTGCGCAGATGGGCGATCCGCTCGGTCTGTTTGTGGCTTTCGATATCGTCCAGGAATTCGCGCTTGATGCGGAATGGCCGCCCGCCGAGCGAGACTTCGAGTTCGCCGGCCTCGCGGATGGCATCGACATGGTCGCTGAACAGATGCGTGACATGCGCGGGATCCGCGGGCGCTGCGATCGTCGCCACCGCCCGCGCGGACGCGATGTCCCCCGCGGCGGCGAGGATCGCAGCGCCACCGAGGCTATGCCCGATCAGCAACGCGGGCCCGTGCCCCTGCTCGCTCATATGCCGTGCCGCGGCGATCAGGTCGGACACGTTTGAGGAAAAGGTAGTGTTGGCGAACTCGCCCTCGCTCGAGCCCAGGCCGGTGAAATCGAAGCGCAGGACCGCGATGCCGAGCGCGGTCAGCCCCGCCGATATCCGCTTGGCGGCATGGATGTCCTTGCCGCAGGTGAAGCAATGCGCGAACAAGGCATAGGCACGGGGTCTGCCTTCCGGACGATCGAGCAAGGCGGACAGCAATTCGCCGCGGTCGTTGTGAAAATCGAAGCGTTCCGCCGGCATGCTGTCCTCCATCGGATCAAGTTGGTCTCGGCATGGGCCGGCATGACACCCCGCGCGTCAAGCCACGGCTTTGCGAGCGGCGTGCGCCATGCCACAAACACTGGCTGCGAAAAATTCCGGAAAGTCATTGCGATGCGCAAGCCTGCCAAAATGCCCGCTCCCCGTCTGACCATCCCATCGGAAGACCAATTGACGCAGAAGCAGCGCGAGCTTCTGGCCGACATCCAGAAGACACGCGGCAAGGGCGCACTCGGCGGTCCGTTCGCAGTGTTTCTGGAGGCGCCGGAATTTGGCGATCTCGCGCAGAAGCTCGGCGCGTTTTGCCGCTATAATACGTCGGTGCCGCCGGCCCTGTCGGAGTTCACGATTCTGGTGCTCGCACGATTCTGGCGTTCGCAATACGAATTCTGGGTGCATGCTCCGATTGCGGAAAAGGCCGGTGTCAAGGCGGCAACCATCGAAGCGCTGCGAACCGGGCGCGAGCCGCGGCTGACCAGGGAACAGCGCGCGATCTACGATTTCGTCGCCGAACTGCACAAGACCAGGCGGGTGGCGGACAAAACCTATGCCCGCGTCCACGCCCTGTTCGGCGATGCCGGCATGGTCGAGTTCGTCGGCATCCTCGGCTATTACACGCTGGTCGCGATGACCCTCAATGTCTTCCGCGTGCCGCTGCCGGACGGCGAGGCTTACCCCTTCACGGAGCCTGCCCGCAAAAAGCCGCGCTGACAGCCGCTCCAGCTGCGTCGCATTCCCGGGTTGCGGTACCGGGCTGCCTTAGATTGCGCGCCTGACGATCAGGTATTCGCAATTTGGCTTTGCAGGGAATCGTGGAACCGGCAAAGTTCCATCGGAACTGTAGTCAGCGCCGGGGGCACCACACCATGAAGAAACCATTCGCCGAATTCATCGGCACGTTCACACTTGTCTTTTTCGGTTGCGGCGCAGCCGTAATCGCCGGGATGGGCACCGGGCCCACGGCGATCGACGTGCTCGGCATCGCCTTCGCATTCGGCCTTGCCATCGTGGCGATGGCTTACGGCATCGGGCCGATATCGGGCTGCCACGTGAATCCCGCCGTCAGCTTCGGTGTGCTGATCGCGGGCCGGATGTCGGCCGCCGAGTTTGTCGCCTACGTGATCGCGCAGGTGCTTGGCGCCATCGCAGGCGCTGCGGTGCTCTATCTCATCCTGTCGGGCAAGTCCGCCGGCTGGAATGGCGGCCTCGGCCAGAACGGCTGGGGTGCGGGCTATCTCGGCCAGTACAACGTCACCTCGGCCTTCGTATTCGAGGCGGTGGCGACTTTCCTGTTCCTGGTCTGTATTCTGGGCGCGACCCATGGCCGGGCGCCGGTGCATTTCGCAGGCCTTGCGATCGGGCTCACGCTCACCGCCATCCATATCGTCGGGATCAATGTAACAGGGGTCTCGGTGAACCCGGCCCGCTCGATCGGTCCCGCTCTGATTGGTGCCGGCAGCAACCCGGCCGCGGTCGGACAGCTCTGGCTGTTCATCATCGCTCCACTGATCGGCGCAGGCGTGGCAGGCATGTTGTTCAAGTCCGGCATGCTGGAACCGGACAAGGCCTGAGCGATCCTCGCCTCCGGGACTCCTGAAAAGTCTGAAACCTGTTCGCTCTCGCGGGCGTTTGCTCCGCGAGAGCCGGCTCTTTCGGGTTCCCACTTTTCAGCGCAAGGTGCCGTGAGAATGCAGGATAGGATTGCGACGTGCGATAGTCTGGCAGTGTCGGATCGTGCTAGGTAAGTCCCGTACAAGGGAAAATGGACCTGCGATGCCGCACCACCCGTCATCCACGACAGACGATCGGGTTGTCGACTTCCGGACTCGCCGTGCGTTTCGCCCCTCCGGCGGCCGCCCGGAAAGCCAGCCTGCCGATGACATCGATCGATATGCGCGGGACGCAGAACCGGACGACTTTCGCCACCGGATGGTGGTGAATGCCATTGCTTTCCTGTTCGTCGCCGCCCTCGTCCTTGCGGGGCTCTGGCTCGCCGACACCATTGCGGCCATGCGCAAGACACAGGATTGCATCCTGACCGGCAACCGCACTTGTGCTCCGGCGGAGGTGCCGGCGACGCCTCGCTAAACTGGCCTGCTCGACGGGTTGTGGGGCCGCGTCTTGGCGACGCGTCGCAATCGCCAGCCAGCCTTTAAAGCGGCATCAGAACCGCAGGGCGGGCTTTGCCCCGGCGTCGGAACCTGCCGGCGGCCGACGTTTGGTGCTCGATTCGGTGGTCACCGCGGCCGGACGCGACACAGCCGGCGGGCTCGATGCCGCGCGCCCACCTTCGGCATTGGCCGACGCATTGGTGCTCGCGGTGGTCGCCGGTTCCGGCTTGGAGGCCGATTGAACCGATGCGGCGGCTTCGGCAGAAGGCTTGGACGACGTTGCAGCCGCCTCATCCGTCGGCTTTGCGGCGCTAACCTGGGCCGATGCGGCAGCTTCCGGCGCCGCACCAGCGTTGGCAGCAGCCGGCTTCGATGGCGAGGTCTCGACCGGGCGGACCCGCGGGGCCGACGAGCCGTCGTCGGCGGTGCGCGGTGCCCCACGCGTCCGAATCACAGTCTGGATCCGGCCAAGCACGAGCGCGTGCAGGCGCGGCGATTTGTCGATGTCGATGTGACCGTAGCCCTGGCCACTCACGTCAACGTTCTGGAGTTGCCCGCGAAAGCCAGGGCCTTTGCGCATATGCGCATAGTCGCGCTGAGTCAGATTATAGACCTGGCTGACATTGCTGGAGGCCGCGAACGAGCCGGTGCCGTCAAACGGCACAACAAGCGCGACCGGAACCCCTTTCTTGCCGAGATATTCGGCCATAAACATCACCGCATCGGCGCCGAGCGAATGCCCCACCAAGACCACGGGACCGTGCTGCTTCGCCTTGTATTGGACCGCGATGGTGTCCGCGAGGCTCTGCCATTCGGAATGGTTGTGAACACTCGCGCTGATGCCCCTCGCCTGGATCTTTGAACCAAGGTCATCCATGCCGAGCGAAAAAATGTTCAGCAATCCGCGCAACAGATAGACGTGCCCGTTCTTTTGCGCGGACACCGCAGCCGGCTTGGATCGCGGGGAGCGTCCGTCCGTCGCGGCCGTCGGCTTGGTCGATGCCGTCGTCTGGGCAAATGACGGTGTCGCCAGCGACAAAGCCGTCGCGACGATAGGCAAGAGCAGCCAGTTTCGTCTGATCCCCGTCATTGGACCCCGATGCTCCGTCTCTTTTTCTGATTCGGGCCCATCACCGAACTGCCCGCCAACGCAAATCCGGTTTACAACGGCTCGCCAGCGAAAGGCCACATGGCTGGAAAACTTTAAACGTGAACATTCGTTTGTGTTGCCGGGATGTCACGCCCCTGCGCGTCGCCGATCCGGCATCCCTTGCGACCTGCGGCGTCTAATAGACCCCCGGGATAAGACGCGCCGTCCGCTTCATATAGGCGCGGTAATCGTCCCCGAAATTCTCCAGCATCATCTGCTCCTCCCGGCCGACACGGAACAGGAACAGCGTCCCAAAACCGACCAGTCCGGCGGGACCAGCGATCCAGTTTGGCAACAGCAACGCCTGCGCCAGCGCCCACATGAAAAAGGCGGTGTACATGGGATGGCGCACGTAGCGGTAGAGGCCATCGGTGACCAGCGCATGCTGCTCCCGCACCTCGAGCGAATCAGACCAGTTTCGGCCGAGCTCCCGATGCACACGGTAAAACAACCACAAGGCCGCCACGAATATTGCTGCGCCAAGCCAGGCCATGACCGGCTGGAACGGATAATTGGCGAAGCGCGGTACGCCCGAGAAGACATAGAGGAAAGGAATGATGCCAAGCCCGGTGAAGGAGCAGGTCAGCAAAATCTTCTCACGCGTGGTGCGCCGGTCGAGACGGGTTTTGGTCTTCCACGACCGCTTTTGATGCGGCAGCCGGATGATGAACCACGCCACCGCTCCGATGATCAGAATTGCCTTGGCGATGTCTGGGGTCACGATATCGGTTTCCTTTCCGCAACAGCGCTGGCGTCCGGTTGCGCGACAAGAGATCCGTCCGGCGCAAAACTCGGAACCACCGTCTCCGGTTTGAGCACGCGCGTTTCAAGACGCAGCGGCCCGCAGCAGATCATATAATAATCGTAGAAGTACCGCTTCTCGTTGCCCATAACCAACTGGCGATGCAGGCGAAAGAAGTTTGCCTTGAACCGCCGGTAGGTTGCAGCCTCCAGCATGTCGCGGATGTGCACCCGCCGGATGATCGGCCGGCCGGTCTCCGGCAGCTTCAGGACCTTGAGCATGTCGACGTTATAGAAGCTGATTGGGTCGGCCATGGTCTGGTAATCGATCCAGAAAATCGCCGGATGAGCCGATACCCGCGCAATCGATTCGCGCAGCCAGCCTCCTTTCGGATGAAACGCGATTTTCAGGATCGAGGAACCGGTGGACAACAGCGAGAGCCGTTCGCCGTTCTTGCCGAAATCCGGCACCAGCTGGAGCGCCCGGTCGACGACGGCGACCTTCAGCGCGCATCCGAGGCTGTGGGCTGCGAACACCACCTCGTCGTCGTCGCCGCGCCGCAACACTTCGGCCAATTCCTGTGCAAATCCCTCCAGCCGCTGGTCGAAGCCGGGGCGTGAGCGGTGCACCAGCTCATGCCCGAAAATCCAGTCGTCCATCATATAGGCCAGCAGCAGGAATCGTCCCGGCCAGACCATCAGGAGAGCAAAGACGACAACCGCGACCAAAGGTGCCAGCAGATAGGGGAACGGGAGGCCGAGCCCAGGCAGGAAGGAGGCCGCATAGATCGACAGCGCCGCGAAGGCCACGAGCAGCATCACCGGATAGGCAAAGAATAGCCCATAGCGCCAGTTGACCCTGAAATATCGGAATGCCGTCCCGGTCAGGATGAAGTCACCGAAAGCCACCACCGCCCGGGCTACGCGCTGCCAGGCCGGACGCTCAAAATCCGCGAGCACGATGTCGTGCCACAGCAGAGAGTGATAGGCGGAATCGGTCGACCAGTTCGGCCCGCTGGCGGCGATCCGCCAGGTCCCCACCATCCGTTCGGGAGCCAGTTCGAGCGGACCAACCTCGGTTTTGGCCGCCCAGACCCTCGCGGACCGGGCGAGCTCACGAATATACCGCTCGCGCTGCCGCTCGGGCGGGATCGGCTCATAGCCGCCCAGGAAGAAAACACAGCGTTTTTTGACCGTAGGGTCGCTCATCATTCACCGGTGGCGGGCTTGCGGATTGCTGGTTAGGGAATAGGCGGCCGCCGCACAAGGCCGAAGGGTGTCTGCGTGCCGTTGAACTTGCTGTCCGCCTTCGCTATACGGCTTCCAAACCCCGCAAGCGGCAGATTTTAGCCGTCCCTCCATTGGGCGTCCGCCGCCTGCCCGTGATCTGAGAGCACCGATGTCCACCACTTTTGACAAAGTCGCCGATATCATTGCCGAAACCTGCGATATTCCCCGCGACAAGATCACGCCGGATAGCCACGCGATCGACGACCTCAAAATCGACAGCCTCGATTTTCTTGATATCGCCTTCGCGATCGACAAGGCGTTCGGAATCAAGTTGCCGCTGGAACAATGGACCCAGCAATTCAATGATGGCCAGGCGACCACCGAGCAGTATTTTGTGTTGAAAAATCTGTGTGCCCGCATCGACGAATTGATCGCGGCCAAGAGCACAGCCTGAGACGCCACCGGATGACATTACCGGTTCGCTTCCACAGGCCGTTCCGAGCACGGGCGGACGCCCATGCGGCTTGAATATTTCCAGATGCTCGACCGTTTCGTCGAGGTGAAGGCCGAGGAGCGCTGGATTCGCGCGGAGAGCAAGGTGCCGATGGAAAGCCCGGTCTTCGAGGGACATTTCCCCGGCTATCCGCTGATGCCGGGCGTGCTGCTGATCGAGACCATGGCGCAGACCTGTGGCTGGCTGGTCAGTGCAATCACCGGCTTTACCGGCTTGCCTGTGCTTGCCGGCGTGAAGGAAGCCAAGGTGCGCGGCGCGGTGTTTCCCGGCATGGAGCTGTCGACCGAGGGCAAGATCGTCCATGACGGGTCCGGCTTCGCGATCGCGGACGGAAAGATCAGGTCGGGCGATACCGCGATCGCGGATGCGCGCCTGACATATCGGATCATCCCCTATCCCAGCCCCGAATTCCAGAACACGATGGTTACCTGGGCCAAGCAACTGGACTTCCCGCTCGAGAAGTTCCGCAAGATCGACGCCCAGGGATAGAGAGAGTTTTTGTGAGCGACCGCCAGGAAGTCTGGATTACCGGGACCGGTCTGGTCTCCGCGCTTGGCGAAGGCCTCGATCAGCATTGGGACAGGCTGATGGCCGGCGGAGAGCCGCCGTATGACGACAAGACCTTTGCGCCCTACATCACCTTCCCGGCGCCACCGATCAGTTTCGACAGCCAGATTCCAAAGAAGGGCGATCAACGCCAGATGGAAGCTTGGCAGCGCATCGGCGTCTATGCCGCTGGCCTTGCCCTGACCGATGCCGGAATCGCCAAGAACACCGACATTCTCGACAAAACCGATATGATCGTCGCTGCCGGCGGCGGCGAGCGCGATGTTGCTGTCGATACCGCGATCCTGACCGATGTGCGCAACGTCGAAAAGCGCGACGCGTTCGTCAACGAACGGCTGATGAGCGACCTGCGCCCTACCCTGTTCCTGGCGCAATTGCCGAACCTCCTGGCCGGCAACATCTCGCTGGTCCACGGCGTTGTCGGCTCATCGCGCACCTTCATGGGCGAGGAAGCCTCGGGCGCCGATGCGCTACGCGTCGCCCATGCCCGGATCGCGGCCGGACAGAGCGACATCACGCTCGTTGGCGGCGCCTATAACGGCACCCGCTGGGACCTGGTCCTGCTGTTCCGGCTCGGCACCCCGCTTCTGGAAGCGCCATTCCGGCCGGTCTGGGACCGGGGACCGGCAGGCGCTCTGGCGCTCGCTGCCATGGGCGCCTTTGTCGTGCTTGAAAGCCGGGCGCATGCGGAGAAGCGCGGCGCCAGGCCGGTGGCCCGGCTGGCGAGCGTGCAATCCAACCGCAATCCGCGTCATCCGGGGGATACCTCCGCGACCCTTCTCGACGAGTGGAAGGCGATCGAGGCCGGTGTCGATCGCAGCAGTGCCGTGGTGATTTCCGGCGCATCCGGTGTCGAACCGGCGACGTCGGAAGAACGCGAGACGCTTGGCGAGATCGGCCTCCCGGTCCGCGCCACGACCACCTATATCGGCAACGGGATGGAGGCGCAGTTTCTCGCCAATATCGCGATCGGCTGTCAGGCGGTCCGCAAGGGCACGCTGTTTCCCCCGTCCGGCAGCGGCGATACCGGTCAGGCGCCCGCCTCCGGCATCCGCCAGGCCGTGGTCACCAATGTCGGTCACTGGCGTGGCGAGGGACTGGCGCTGATCGAGCGCGTCGATTGAGGAGAGGTCCGATGACGAAACTGCGCGACAAGAAGGGCCGCCCCGTTGTCGTCATCACCGGAATGGGCCTTGTCTCCCCGCTCGGCTCCGGCAAGGAAGACAACTGGAAGCGCCTGACGGCGGGCGAATCGGGCATCCGCTCGATCACCCGGTTTTCGACCGAAGGGCTGCGCACCACGATTTCCGGCGCGGTCGACCACGCCTATGAGCCGGGCATGGTGTCGTCCGAGCTGTCGGAGAAACTCGCCCGCCTGGCCGGCAACGAAGCCATCGAACAATCCGGGCTTGCCAGGGGTGATTTCCCGGGCCCGTTCTTTCTCGCTTTTCCGCCGATCGAAATCGAATGGTCGCAACGCTATGCGCTGGCCGACGCCTCCGGCGCCAACGACAAGATCGAATATGCCGATCTGGTGCGGGTGGCGGCCAATCCGCGCTTCGCGCCGTTCTATGAAGAATCGAAATACGGCGTCGTACCGGAGCGTCTCGCCGAGCATTTCGGCACCAAGGGCTCGCCGATTTCGCTGACGACCGCCTGCGCCTCCGGCGCGACCGCGATCCAGCTCGGGGTCGAGGCAATCCAGCGCGGCGAATGCGACGCCGCCCTTGCGATCGGCGCCGACGGCTCGATCACCGCGGAATCGGTGGTGCGGTTCTCGCTCCTGTCGGCGCTGTCGACCAACAATGCGGCGCCGGAGGGGGCCTCGCGTCCGTTCTCGAAGAATCGCGACGGCTTCGTGCTGGCTGAGGGCGCGGGCGCGGTCGTGCTCGAAAGCTACGATCACGCAGTGGCGCGCGGCGCGAAAATCCTCGCCGTGGTCGAGGGCTGCGGCGAGAAGGCCGACAACTTCCACCGAACCCGTTCGAGCCCGGATGGCAAGCCGGTGATTTCCTGCATGCGCAATGCGCTGGCCGATGCCGGCGTCACGCCTGCCGATGTCGACTACATCAACGCCCACGGCACCTCGACGCCGGAAAACGACAAGATGGAATATCTCGGCGTCTCGACCGTGTTCGGCGAACGGCTGAAGGACATTCCGATCTCGTCCAACAAGTCGATGATCGGGCATACGTTGACGGCCGCCGGCGCGATCGAGGCGGTGGTCTCCGCGCTCACAATCATCAACCAGCGCATTCCACCCACCATCAATTATGCAATACCTGATCCCGCCATTCCGCTGGACGTGGTGCCCAATGTCGCGCGCGACGCGAAGGTCCGGCGCGTGATCTCGAACTCGTTCGGTTTCGGCGGGCAAAATACCTGCCTCGTGATCACCGGCGAACCAGTGTGAGAATCTGACGCTGCTGCAATTCGTCCCGACCCGGTTGCAAGACCTCGTCGGCCGTCGTACCGCCATCTTCCGGCGCGCATATCCGTATCACGGTTAGGCGCTGACACTCACATCGGCCGATCGCGCGCCAATCCTCAGCAACCTCATTTGACGCCGGGAGAAAGCGATGCCGCCCGCCCCATCGGTCAAGGCGCAGATCGGCACGCTCATCATCGCGACCAGCGGGGTCCAGCTCGCGATCGGTTTTTTCGGAACCTTTTTCGCCTTGCGCGTCGCGCTTGCCGATTTCAGCCCAATCAGATCCGGACTGGTTCTTGCCAGCTATTTCGCCGGATTCACGGTGGGCGCCTATTTCGGCAAGAACATCATCGAGCGGTTCGGCCATATCCGGGTTTATGCCGCTTTCGCCGGCATCGTGGTTGCTGCGACCGCGGTCATGACTCT
>JAEZBA010000355.1 GCA_023430245.1 Pseudomonadota bacterium | reverse complement strand
GCCTGGGACCATGTCGAGCGGGTGGGCCGCCGGTCGCAGGCGTGGTCCGCCGGCACGCTCCTTGTCACCGGGGCGGGCCCGATCGGCCTGCTCGCAGCACTGATGGGCCGGCAGCGCAACCTCGATGTCCATGTGCTCGACCGCAACACCGACGGCCCCAAGCCCGGACTGATCCGCGATCTCGGCGGCACGCATCATGCGGGGGCGCAGTCCCTGCGTGACTTGCGCTTCGACATCGTGATGGAATGTACGGCGGCACCCGCGTTGATCGTCGAGTCGATTGCGCGCTGCGCGCCATCCGGGATCGTCTGCCTGCTCGGCGTCTCTCCTTCAGGCATCAAGACGGAGTTCGATATCGGAGGCTTCAATCGCAAGCTCGTGCTCGGCAACGAGGTTGTATTCGGGGCCGTGAATGCAAATCGCTCGCACTATGCACAGGCGTCTGCCGCGCTTGCCGCCGCCGGCCGCTCATGGCTCGACCGCATGATCACGCGCCGGGTGCCGCTATCGCGTTGGCGCGAGGCATTCATGCCGCGTTCCGATGACATCAAGGTCGTGCTGGAATTCTCATAGATGGCATCGCGGATCGAAGACTATGCAGTGATCGGCGATTGCGAGACGGCGGCGCTCGTCGGACGGGACGGGTCGATCGACTGGTTGTGCTGGCCGCGCTTCGATTCCGACGCCTGTTTCGCAGCCTTGCTGGGCACGCCGGAAAACGGCCGGTTTAAGATCTCGCCGGTCGGCGAGGCCCGGGTGTCGCGCCGTTACCGGGACAACACGCTGATCCTCGAAACCACCTTCGAGACGTCAGGCGGCGTCGTCACCGTAATCGACTTCATGCCGGTCAAGACCGGACTGGTCGACGCATCCGATCTCGTGCGCATCGTTCGCGGCGATCGCGGCAGCGTGAGAATGTGTGCGGATCTGAGGCTCCGCTTTGGATATGGTAGAACCATCCCCTGGATGGCGCGGCTCGATGAGGTGACACTGCGCGCTATTGCCGGGCCGGACATGGTCCTGTTGCGATCGCCGGTGAGGCTGCATGGCGAGGGCTTCAAGACCGTGGGCGAGTTTACAATTGCCGCCGGCGACAGCGTCGCGTTCACACTTGTACATTCGCTTTCGCATCTACCTTTGCCGGAGGTGGCTGATCCGGAACAGTCCCTCGCCGCGACCGAGCGTTTCTGGCGGCACTGGATTGCACGTGCTCAGGGCGCGGGCCGTCATGCCGGCCTGGTAAACCGGTCGCTGATCACACTCAAGGCGCTGACCTACAGTCCGACGGGAGGCATTGTCGCTGCGCCGACGACCTCGCTTCCGGAATTGCTCGGCGGTGAACGTAACTGGGACTACCGGTTTTGCTGGCTGCGCGATTCGACGCTGACGCTGCTCGCATTGATGAATGCGGGCTATTTCGAGGAGGCGGAGGCGTGGCGGGACTGGTTGTTGCGCGCGGTCGCCGGATCTCCGGACCAGATCCAGATCATGTACGGACTTGCCGGCGAGCGCAGGCTGTCCGAAACGGAATTGCCCTGGCTGCCGGGTTACCGGAAGTCACGGCCGGTCAGGATCGGCAACGGCGCCCACGATCAGTTGCAGATCGACGTTTACGGCGAGTTGTTTGATTCGCTGCATCAGGCGCGAGCAGGCGGCCTGCCGCAGCCCGAAACCGGTTGGAGCCTGCAACTCGCCTTGCTCGATCATCTCGAGCGCGTGTGGCGCGAGCCCGATGAAGGCATCTGGGAGGTGCGGAGCCAGCGCCAGCACTTCACGCATTCCAAAGTCATGGCCTGGGTTGCGTTCGACCGCGCGGTACAGGACGCCGAACGTCACGGTCTCCCCGGTCCGGTCACGCACTGGCGTGATGTCTGCGATGACATCCGCGCTGATGTGATGGCGAACGGTTTCGACGAGGAATTGAATTCGTTCGTGCGCTCTTATGGGACGCGAGAGCTCGACGCCAGTCTGCTGCTGCTGGCCGAGGTCGGTTTCGTGGCGGCGGACGATCCGCGTTTTGCGGGCACGGTCCGGCAGATTGAGGAGCGCCTGTTGCGGGAAGGACTCGTCTATCGTTACGACACGCTGGCGTCGAATGACGGGCTACCGCCGGGTGAGGGTGCGTTTCTTGCCTGCAGCTTCTGGCTGGCCGACGCCTATGTGCTGATGGGACGCCGGTCAGACGCCGACGCGCTGTTCGAGCGGCTGACGTCGCTGTGCAACGATGTCGGATTGCTCAGCGAGCAATATGATCCGATGGGAAAGCAGCAACTGGGCAATTTTCCCCAAGCCTTTTCCCATATCGGGCTGCTGAATACCGCATTCAATCTGTCCGCCGCCGACAAGCCGGCCGAGCAGCGCGCCGAACGCGTTTCGGATGAAGCGGAGGCCTGACCTTGTTTCAGCGGAGGACGGCGCTGCATTAAACCCAGAGCAGCATCAGCCCGAACAGCACGCTCACCATCGCGACACTGACGATCAGGACAATCAATACGGGACGGTCGAGGAATCCCGCCCGGGCTTCCACCGGGGTCAAGACCTCCCTGTCATCCCTGCCGCGCCAACGCCGCCAAATCATGAACATCCATCTCCCGTTATCGCCCACTTAGGGGTGCTGGAGGTCAACGCTTCCGCCTCCGGTCGGTTCCGGTGCCGCTACCCGCCCATTGCCGATCGGAACTGCTATGTTAGGTTTGTGGCTGCGCCGCCTGATGGACCCCTGAGGAGATTGCATGAGCTCGTCCCTGATCATTCTTGTAGTGATTGCTGGCCTCGTCTTCTGGGGGATCACGATCTACAACGGCCTGGTGGCGATGCGTCAGCGCGTTAGCCAGGCCTTCGCCGATGTCGACGTTCAGCTCAAGCAGCGCCACGATCTAATTCCCAACCTGGTCGAGACCGTGAAGGGCTATGCGACGCATGAGCGCGAGACGCTCGATGCCGTCGTCAAGGCGCGCAACGCGGCAATCGCCGCGCAAGGTCCGGCCGCGCAGGCTGCCGCCGAGAATATGCTGACCGGTGCGCTGCGCCAGCTGTTCGCCTTGTCGGAGGCCTATCCGGACCTGAAGGCCAACACCAACTTCCAGCAATTGCAGACCGAAATCGCCGATATCGAGAACAAGATCGCGTCCGCCCGCCGCTTCTTCAACAACGCGGTGCAGGAGTACAATACCGGGATCGAGAGTTTCCCGGCGGTGCTGGTTGCCGGATCGCTTGGATTTCACAAGCGCGAGTTCTTCGATCTCGGCGAGACGCGACCGCAACTCGAACAGGCTCCGCAGGTTAAGTTCTGATCGGGCCAGGAAGACGGCGGCCCTTGTTGCCGCCGCGGCGGGGCGTTGAAGCATGGCGGCCTACGGCCTCTATACGCATATCCGGAGCAATCGCCGCCGTTCGGTCGCGCTTCTGATCGGGCTGTTCCTGCTCGTCTATCTCATGACCTTCGCCGGCGCCCTGATCGCCGAGGCCTTTCTTGACGACCGTGCCTCGTTCGATGAGATCGTTGCCCGGGCGTGGGTCAGCTTGCTTGGGTCGGCGCCGTTTGTAACGATCGGGACCGTGATCTGGCTCCTGATCGCGTACCGCTTCCACCAGCGCATGATCGACGCGTTGACCGGAGGCCACGAGGTCACTCGCCGTGAGCAGCCGCGGCTCTACAATTTGCTCGAAAATCTCTGCATCTCGCGCGGCATCCCGATGCCGAAGCTGAAGATCATGGACAGCGCGGCACTCAACGCCTTCGCCACCGGCCTCAACCAGAAGCAATATTCGATCACGGTGACCAGCGGTCTCATGGACCGCCTGAACGATGCCGAGCTCGAAGCCGTGCTGGCGCATGAATTGACCCATATCCGCAACGGCGACGTGCGCATGATGGTGGTCGCCGTGATCATGGCGGGGGTGATTTCATTCGCCGCCGAGATATTTTTCCGCGTGATGTTCCGCGGCGGGATGCGCATGGGCCGCGGCTCTTCGTCGGGAGGCGGCGACCGCAAGGGTGGTGCCGGTGTCGCGATCCTGCTTGCGGTGGTGGTGATCGCGGTCGCCTGGTTTCTGTCGCTGGTCATCCGCTTCGCATTGTCACGCTCGCGTGAATTCCTGGCCGATGCCGGAGCGGTCGAACTGACGAAAGATCCGGATGCCATGATCATGGCGTTACGCAAGATCGAGAACCGCGGCGAACTCGACGGTGTCACATCGGCGGTGATGGAAATGTGCGTCGACAATCCGCGTGCGGGTTTTGCCGACATGTTTGCGACCCACCCCTCGATCGACAGCCGGGTCGATGCGCTGGTGCGGATGGCGGGTGGACACGATCCTGGGATGCTCGTGGCATTGCCCGATCCGGATCGGATCGAGACGGCGGCGCGGGACGCCGGCGGTTCGACGCAGCACGAGCCGCAGCCGCAGGGACCCTGGAGCGAGCCGCAGCCGTCGCCGCAATCCGTGCAGCAGAATGGGCCGTGGGGACCGGTCCGCGGATGAAGTTGCTTGTGTTGCGGCTTACAGGCCGTAGACGCCGGTGCGGGGATCGCGCCGCAATGTCGGATGCTGCGATCGATCCGCCTGGCTCGCGGCCGGCGCGAGCCGCCCTTCGTCGAGTTCTTCGTTGACGCGGCCATATTCGTGTCTGGCGAGCCGCGCGACCGCAAGTCCGGCGACCAGCCCGGCAGCCCACAGCACCAGTCGAGGAATAATCGGGATCATTGTCGTGCCCCCAATAGCCGCAGCAGATATCACAAACCGTAACGGGCCCAGATTGCCCGCTGTTCCGCCGCAGACAGAATGTCCCCAGCGAGGTCCTGACCGCCGTCTGCCAAGCCTCCGGCGATCCGCGAACCGACGCCGGGCATCCGCCGCCCGAACCATCCGCGTTCGGCGATCAGCGGGAGATGAACATTCTCGCCGAACCGCGCCCGCAGAAACGAGCGGACTTCGCCGAGGCCGTCGACCAGACCTAATCGATGGGCCTGCTCACCGGCCCAATATTCGCCAGAGAACAAGGCCGATTCTGGGCCGGTTAGCTTGTTGGCGCGGCGCTCCTTTACCAGCGCAATAAAGCCTTCGTGAATATCCTCCTGGATTGCCTTGATATGGGCGACGTCTTCAGGGTTCTCCGGCAGGAACGGGTCGAGCGTCATTTTCCGGTCGCCCGATGTATAGACGCGGCGCTCGATCCCGAGTTTTGCGATCGCCTTGTCGAGGCCGAAAGTGGCGCCGATCACGCCGATAGAGCCTACGATCGAAAACGGATCGCAGTAAATTTCGTCACCCGCGCACGCGACCATGTAGCCGCCGGACGCCCCCGCATCCTCGATGAAGACAATCACTGGAATCTTCTTCTCGCCCGCCAATTGCCGGATGCGGCGATAGATCAGATGCGACTGCACCGGCGAGCCGCCTGGCGAATTGATCAGCAGCGCCACCGCCTTTGCGCGCTTGGTGGAGAATGCACGATCAAGCAGCCGCGCAACGCTCGCCAGCGTCACGCCCGGGCGCAGCGGTGATGAAAAGCCGATCACGCCGGTCAGCCGGACTACCGGCACCACCGGCGTGCTGCTCCTCAGCCGGACGGGAATCAGGGATTCAAAAAACTTGCGGACCTGTTCGCCCGAAAACTCTGCCATCTGTGCTCAACTTTCTTTGAACGGCTGAATGGTTACCCGACATTAACTCAAACGCGGTGTGTATGCGGCCTGGGGAAACGGGCCGGTTGTCGCAGGATCGGCCATGGTCGTTGATGCGGGACATACGACGATGAAAGTCTATATGCTGATCCTTCTGCTCGGAACGATCGCGGCATTTGCTCACATGTCGACGCTTGCGCGCCCGTCCAAGCCCGAGCGTCTCGGCTAGATCGCTACGTTTCGGCGATAAGCAAGGCCGCGCCCTGCCGCAAAACGGCTTCCGCGTCCGTGCTCGGCCGCAGGGCGGCGTCATTCAAAAACAGGGGCGGCAGCATGCGCCGCGGCGCAGTTCCGCTTTTTTCGGCCGTCGCAATCACTCGGATGGCGGGGCGCCCCGGCGCTGGATGAATCGGCAGCACCGATATTGTCCCGTAGCCCGCCTCAAGCGCCTTCAACACCGATGCGAGGTCGTCGGCACGCCAGATCAGCGTGAGAAAGCCGCCATCGCGCAAGGACGAGCGCGCGCTGTCGAGCCATCGCCGTAGCAAGTCAGCACCGGCCGCATGCGCCAGACGGCGGCCGGCGTCGGGCGACGCCTGATGGCGGTCGTCGTTGAAGGGCGGGTTCATGAAGACGTGATCGAACGCGTCGGGCTCCGACCGCTTGGCCACGTCCCGTGTTTCGGCCCGGGCGCGTTCGGCGAAGCCGTTACGGGCGATGTTCTGCCTGGCGAGTGTGCAAAGCGCCGGATCGATCTCGAACAGCGTCGCGTCGATGGCCGGCACGCGCGCAAGTAAGGCGAGGCTGGCGGCACCAACGCCCGCGCCGAATTCGGCTACCCGCTGGCCCGGCTTTGCGGGCACCGCCGCCGCGAGCAGAATGGCATCGTGGCCGAAGCGATGCCCGCGCCGGGGCTGAAACAGCCGGAGGCGGCCGTTCAGGATCGCGTCGTCGGTGACATCCATCGTGGCTCCGGAACCCCTCCTACCGGAGCCCCCGGTCCCCAAGCCACCCGCATCGGCCCGCCCGCTCATGGGGCTTGCGGCCGCAATTCCTTGCCGAGCCCGGCTTCGGTCAGGAGGGTGCGGGCCTCCTGTTCGGACCCGTCGTCGACCAGAATCCGGCGCGGCAGCATCCCGATCGACCCCTCCAGCACGCTCATATTCTGGTCGAGCACCATGTAGGGAATGTGTGCGCCGGTGAAGAGCGCCTCGATGGCGCTGATCAGGACGGCATCGTTGGTACGGACGATTTCACGCAAGGGGTGCTATCCTGTTGATCCGGTACGGTCCCGGAGCCGCGATCATGCCACGATCCGAGGTCGCGTATCCGAGGCCGCAAATGAATTGTGTTGCTTCCGCGAAAGCGCCAAATAGCGTATCGCGGCAAAGCGGCGCACTTGTCCGCCTAGCATAGCGTTTCTATTCTGGCTTTGTCTGTCCCCGGAGTGCCTTGTTTGGCTGTCGTCATCCCCTTCGAATCGCAGCCATCGGCTTCGATCAACCGGCTGGTCGAGCTGGTCGCGTCCGATATGGAGCGGGTCAATACCGCCATTCTGGCCCGCACCGGCTCGCAAGTGACCATGATACCGGAGGTTGCGAACCACCTGATCAATTCGGGCGGCAAGCGGCTACGGCCGATGCTGACGCTGGCGATGGCGCAGCTCTCCGGCTACGACGGCGAGGGCCATATCAAGCTCGCGGCGGCCGTCGAATTCATGCACACCGCGACGCTGCTTCACGATGACGTCGTCGACGACAGCGACTTCCGCCGCGGCAAGAAAGCCGCCCGGCTGCTGTGGGGCAATCAGGCCAGCGTCCTGGTCGGCGATTTCCTGCTCGGACAAGCCTTCCGCATGATGGTGGACGTT
>JAEZBA010000219.1 GCA_023430245.1 Pseudomonadota bacterium | reverse complement strand
CACCCGAACCGACACGTTGTCGCGCGAGATCACGTCCTGCGGCTCGACATCGAGCACACGGGTACGCAGATCGACGCGCACCATCTGCTGGATGAAGGGGATGATGAGAATGAGACCAGGGCCCTTCACCTTCCAGAGCCGGCCGAGCATGAACACAACGCCGCGTTCGTATTCGCGCAGGACGCGGAACGAATAGAGGAGAATGATCAGCAGAAGGATGGCCGGGATCAGCGTCCCCATCCATGGGGAAAGATATCCGACCATCTTTTCCTCCGGGCTCGTTTGCAGTTCTCTCGCGTCACGTGACGCTTGGTTCCATCGCCGCGCGCAATGCGGTTACGAAGCGGGCTCGACCTCAAGGACCAGTCCATCGCGGCCGCGAACCCGCACGGTGTCTCCGGGCTTGAAATCGCGATCGGCGCGAGCCGCCCAGACTTCACCGTGAATACGGATATTGCCGCGCCCGCCGGACCAGTCGATGACGCTGCCGGGAAGGGATAGCATTTGCTCGGCGCCGGTGACTGTCGGTAGCCGGCGTGCCCTGAGCGCAGCGCCGAGGACGAAAAAGGTCAGTCCCGCGCAGGCAAGACCGGCCCCGGCGATGATAGGAATCGAAACCCGCAGATCGAAATCGGCGCCTTCGCCCTCGAACAGGAAGAAGGCACCCACGAGGAACGCGGCCAGGCCTCCGATCCCGAGCGCGCCAATCCCGGGCGTGAAGATTTCCGCGCCCATCAACGCGATGCCGAGCAGAAGCAGCGCAAGCGCGCCGTAATGCACCGGCAGCATGGACAGCGCGATCATCGCGAGCAGAAGTGAAATCCCGCCCAGCACGCCGGGTACGAATGCACCCGGATTCAGGAACTCGAACAGAAGTCCGTAAATGCCGATCAGCAGCAGGATGAACGCGATATTGGGGTCGGCGATGGTGGCGAGCAGGCGGGTGCGCCATTCCGGCTGCAGCACCTCGATCGTGGTCCCGTGTGTCGCCAGCGTACGATCCTGCGCACCGACCCTGACACTGCGGCCGTCGGCCTGCGCCAGAAAATCCGCCACGTCGGGGGCCAGGAACTCGACCACGCCGGCCTCCTGCGCTTCCTCGGCGGTCATGGTCGCCGCCTCGCGCACCGCCTTCTCCGCGAAGTCGGCATTGCGGCCGCGCATCTGCGCCAGACTGCGCAGCATCGCGACGGTGTCGTTGATCGACTTTTTCTCGGCGGCGCCGGGTTCTTTCGGCGCGTCGTCCTTCTTCGGCTGCGGGGTGCCTGGAATGCCGCCCATCGAAACCGGAGTGGCGGCGCCGATATTGGTACCGGGCGCCATCGCCGCCAGATGCGAGGCATAGACCAGGAAAGTGCCCGCCGATGCCGCGCGCGCGCCGCCCGGAGCAACGAGGACCAGCACCGGAACCGGCGACGCCACCATTTCGCGGATCACATCCCGGGTTGCGCTGACCTGGCCGCCCGGCGTGTCGAGACGGATCACGACCGCCTCTGCTTTTTCCTGCGTGGCGCGCGGGATCGCGCGCGCCACCATTCGCTGCCCGGCAACGCTGATCGCGCCCTCGATGTCGACGACAAGAACCTTCCCGGCGGCGTGCACAACGCCGACGCTACCGGTCGCGATCAGCAGCACCGCAAGAGATGCCAGAATGCCCAATCTGAATCGTCTCATCCGGATCACCCGCGATTCGACGAGCATATAGGAACGAAACGGCGGCGTTGCGACCCTGCACGGACGGGTGAGACCGCGCCGCGGTCAGGCCGCCGCAGGGGGATTGGCGCACTCGAAGGTGATGACCACGCGGGTGCCGCTATGGGCGGGATCGTAGACCACGTCGGCTCCGAGCCGTGTCGCCATCGCGCCCACGATCGAGCGGCCAAGGCCGGTCGAACGCGGCAGCGTCTTGATGTCGTGGCCGATGCCGTCGTCTTCCACACTCAGCATGGCGCGCTTGCCGTTGACGCGCTTCAGCCCGATCCGGATCGGACCCTTTTCGTCCGGATAGGCATATTTCATCGCGTTGAGCACCAGCTCGTTGACGATCACGCCGATCGCAACCGCGCGGTCGGGATCGAGATCGAGCGGCTCGGCGGCCAGACTGAGGGCGGTGGTGTCCGACGCATCGGTCTTGGCGAGATCGTCCACCAGTGCTGCAAGATACTGGTCGACGGAGACCGATTGAACGTCGTCCGACGTGTAGAGCCGCTTGTGCACCTGCGCGACCGCCATCACGCGACGGGTCGCGTCCGTCAGCGCGGCCTTAACCTGCGCGTTCTTGGATGAACCGCCCTGCAATTGCAGGAATGCCGCGATCAGCTGCAGCGAATTGCCGACGCGGTGATTGACCTCGCGCAGCAGCATGGCGCGTTCGACCGCAAGCTTCTCGAAGCGGTCGCGCTGCTCGCGCAATTCGGCTTCGGCAGCTTCATGCGCGCGGCGCAACCGCATGGCGTCGGCGGCGCCGGTCAGCGCCGCCAGCAGCAGCGGCACGAACTGGCCGGATGCATCTTTCAGCACGTAATCGAAGGCGCCGGCCTTGAGCGCGGCGACCGCCACGGTGGAATCCTGCTCGCCGGTGACGATGATCACCGGCGGATGGTTGGGCACCTGGTGAATTCGCTCCAGCGCACCAAGCCCGTCAAGCCGCGGCATGTGATGGTCGAGCGCGACAACGTCGAACTGTTCCTGCTCCAGCCGCTCGACCGCGGCAAGGCCGTCTTCCACGGTGACGACGCGAATGCCCCGCGCGCCGAGCCCGCGCTCCACCAGCCGGCGGATCCCCGGGTCGTCGTCGGCATAAAGGACATTCTTGGGCATGGTTGCTTGGCTCAGTCCGTTGCCGGAACCTGGATGACCGAAAAGAACAGCCCGAGTTGACGAATGGCGTTGGCGAAGCTTTCGTAATTCACCGGCTTGGTGATGTAGACGTTGGCGCCGAGATCGTAGCAGCGCTTGATCTCGCGCTCGTCGTCGGTGGTGGTCAGCACCACGACCGGAGTGAGTTTCAGGTGTTCGTTTTCCTTGACGCGCTTGAGGATGTCGACGCCGCTCATGTCGGGCAGGTTGAGGTCCAGCAGGATCAGCAATGCGCGGCCGCTATTGGCGCTGCCGGAGCCGTCCGGGCCAAACAGGAAACGCACCGCGTCGGTCCCATTCTTGAACGGCAGGATGTCGTTGGTGACGCCGGCCCTGCGGATGTTGCGCTCGATCAGGAGCGCATGGCCCTCGTCGTCCTCGATCATGACGATGGTAACGTGTTCGCTCATGCGGCTTGTCTTTCGTCCTCTTGCATGCGGCGCGGCAACGTGACGATAAACGTTGAGCCTTCGCCGAGCACCGACTTCAGTGTCATATATCCGCCCAACCGGCGCACCAGTGCGCGGGTGTGGGCAAGGCCGATGCCTTCACCTTTCTGGTCCTGCACGCCGGCACGGCGGAACAGGTCGAACACGCGCTGATGGTCTTCGGGCGCGATACCGCGACCGTTATCCTCAACCTCGTAAACGACCTGTGCATGTTCGACGCGCCCGCGAATTCTGATCCGGCCCGGGCGGTCGGCGCGCGAATATTTCAGCGCATTGTCAACCAGATTGGAAAAAATTTGTTCCAGCGCCAGCCGGTCGCTTTTGAGCGGCGGAAGCGGTTCCACCGTGATTTCGGCGTCCTTTTCCGCGGCCTGATGGGCCACCGCATCGGTCAGCGTTTTGATCAACTGGTCCATACTTACATATTCAGGCTTGAACGTACGTTGCCCCTCACGGGACAGCTTGAGAATCGAGTTTATCAGCCGATCCATCTTGCCGATCGAGCTTTTGATGAAAACCAGCGATTCATCAAAGTCTTTCGACAATTCTAATGTCTTCCGTTCCGCTTCGGTACCTTTTTCCTGCATGGCGGAAAGCTGCTCAAATGTGTCTTTTTTAATAGACTCGATTTCGGTGGTGAATCCCATGATATTGACCAGCGGAGACCGCAAATCGTGGCTGACAATATAGGCGAAACGCTGAATTTCGTCGTTTGCTTCGCGCAGGTCGGCGGTGCGTTCGGCAATCGTGGTTTCCAGATTTTCGTTGGCTTCGATCAGGGCGCGCCGGGCCTGTTCGCGCTGGCGGCTGTTGCGCTGGACCAGGTAGACGGACGTCGCGCCGATCAACGCAATGACTGCGGCGCCCAGCAGCGTCATGATTAGCAGATAGGTGTAGGTGCTGCTTGCTTCCGCGCGGCGCGTCACGAGCAGCGCCCGTTCCGCATTGTACATCTCCACGATCGCCTGCCGTACCGCCTCCATGGTCCGCCGGCCTTCACCCTTCCAGATCAGATCGGCCGCTTCCCCGGTCTGGCCGCTGTCGTGCAACTCGACCACGCGCTGCATCTCGTCCAGTTTGAGTTGGACCAGCGGTCCGATCTTTTCGAATGCGGGCTGCAGCAGCGGATCGTCGGCGACCGCCTCCGCAGCGCTACGTACCGCCGGGAGCGTGTTGGCGGCAGCTTCGCGATATTCGGCCCGGTAGGGCTCTTGCCCGGTGATGATGTAGCCGCGCTGTGCGGATTCTGCGCGCCGCAGATTCAGCAGGATCAGGGACAGCCGGTTCTGGA
>JAEZBA010000158.1 GCA_023430245.1 Pseudomonadota bacterium | reverse complement strand
GGCCAGTTCCGGATTCTGAAGCACGGCACAATCGAGCACGGCGCCCAGCGTATCCGTCATCCCGACGGCAGCCCGGTGACAGGACGTCCGACGCCGATCACCTATTATCATGATTTCTCGCCGATGGCGCAGGGCCTGGTGGCGGCCCGCGAGAAGCGCGGCGGGCCGATCAATGTCGCGGTCGTGGGACTCGGCACCGGCACGCTGGCCTGCCAGATGCAGCCGGGCGATCAACTGACTTATTACGAGATCGATCCGACGGTCGTTCAGATCGCGAAGGACACCAGGCGTTTCACGTTCCTGTCGGAATGCGCGCCGGACGCGAAAATCGTGATCGGCGACGCGCGGCTCACGCTCGCGGACTCGCCGGACGGCCAATACGACATCCTGATCATCGACGCGTTTTCGTCCGACGCGATCCCGACGCATCTTCTCACCAAGGAGGCGATGGCGATCTTCAAGGACAAGATCAAGCCCGACGGCATGATCCTGATGCATATCTCGAACAAGCATATGGTGCTCGCTCCGGTGGTGGCCGGTGTCGCGGAGGCGAACGATCTGGTGTCCCGGGCCAGCGATTCCGACGAGGGCTACGACGACGCCAACCACATTTTCGGTTCGCTGGTGGTGGCGGTGGCGCGCCGCGACGAGGATTTCGGTCCGCTCGCGAAAAGTGAGAAGTGGGTCGAGCAGGAGGCGGACGAGGACCAGTGGGTCTGGACCGATGACTATTCCAACGTCATCGGCGCCATCCTGGCCAAATTGCGGGAATAGCCTGCAGTGCCTGACCGCGATCAAGCCGGTTGCGCATGACGCCCGGCTTGGTCACATTGCGCCCGCCCCGCCGGGGCCCTCCATCGTTTCGGTCCCGCCGGGGCCACTGATAACGAGACCAGCATCGATATGAACAGCCCCGTGTTCGAAAACGACCTGAAGTCGGCGATCCGGACCATTCCGGATTATCCAAAGCCCGGCATCATGTTTCGTGACATAACCACCTTGCTGGGATCTGCACGCGCGTTTCGCCGCGCGGTTGACGAATTGGTGCAGCCCTGGGCCGGCCTGAAGATCGACAAGATCGCCGGCATCGAGGCGCGGGGCTTTATCATCGGCGGTGCCGTCGCGCACCAGCTCTCGGCGGGCTTCATTCCGATCCGCAAGAAGGGCAAGCTCCCGCACAAGAGCGTCCGCGTCGCCTATTCGCTCGAATACGGCATCGACGAAATGGAGATGCATGAGGACGCGGTGTCGAAGGGCGAGCGCGTGATTTTGGTCGACGATCTGATCGCGACCGGCGGCACCGCGGAAGGCGCCGTCAAGCTCCTGCGCCAGATGGGGGCGGAGGTCGTTGCCGCGGTCTTCATCGTCGATCTACCGGAGCTCGGCGGTGCCGACAAGCTGCGCGCGCTTGACGTGCCGGTGCGCACGCTGGTCTCGTTCGAGGGACATTGACCGCGGCGGGCAGGGGCCTTCGCCCGGATCATCGCGGCGGCACGAGCGACGATTTCAATTCGCGCAGCAGCAAGCGCAATTCCAGTTCGCGAAACTCCACGAACACGCGATCGATCCATTCGTGCAGTTCGGTGCGCGGACCGGTGTGTCGGTCGAGATAATCATCGAACGAGAAGCCCGGTCGGTCCACGATCGATTTGAGGAACGGACTGAGCACCGGAAAGCGCACCGGCCGCTCCCGCGCCACCGGGCTCGGGAAGTCTCGCATGTAATCCTGCATGTTCGCGACAAATTCGTTGTGCACAGGCACCAGCGCCATGTGCGGCAGGCTCTCGTAGGTCTGGGCATAGCTTTTCGCGGAGCGAGGGTCGGGGTCGCCGATGAACAGCGTCACCACGGTGATGCCGCGGCGCTGCGCCTCCTCGGGAAGCCCGATCTGACGCAGCAGCGTGAAGAACTTTTCAAACGCCTGATCGCCAAGGTCGATGACCTTGACCACCTCGTCCTCGGCGATCAGCTCGTCGAACAGCGCCATCTGGCCGCGGGTGGTGTCGAGATCAGCGCGCGCGGTATTGCGCGGCAGGAAGCCGTACAGCGCGGTATTGTTCGGGTTGAGATCGAAGGCGATCGCGGCGCGGCCGTCCGCAAGGATGAATTCGGTCAGCGCCCGCGCGACCAGCGTCTTGCCGACACGCTGGCGCGGCGAGCAGACGATATAGATGGCCTTTTGCCGCGACGACATGACAAGGAACTCACCGCGGACGAACCGGGATAGCGCCGACCCTGTGGCGAGGCGAGCGCGCCGTCAGCTTCGCTCGCTGCGTGACTGTTCGTGGATTGCCGCGGCGCGGCCGGTGAGCCCTTTTTCGCTCCCCTTGCCGGCGGGTGTGATGGCCGGGGCCACGAGATCCGCAAGCTTCACCCGGTCGAACTCGGCCCACACATTGCCGAGCCAGTGCCGCACATAGCCACGCAGTACGAAGGAATAATTCGCCGGCGCGTCGTGCGGCCCCTTGTTGGCGACGAAGGTGACGAACGGCACCGAGGCAAGCTCAACCTGCTCGTAGGCCATCTCATTCAGCTTCGGGATGGTGATGTCGACCGCATCCTTCACCTTCTTGATATAGGTATCGTAGGTGGTCTGATCCCAGTCGAAGAAGCTGGTCTCGTTGATGAAATTCTTGACCAGATAATATTTGCCATCGGTCACGAACGGCGCGATGTCGGCGATCTCGTTCAGCGAGGCGATCGAGGGCCCGACGATATGGGCGACGCCGAGCGCGATCTGGCCGCGCTTGACGGTCTCCAGGAATCCGCTATCGCGCAGCGCCGCCAGCGTGGTCGAGAGCAGGCCGGCCCGGACGTCGATCAGCGTCACCTTGGCGTCCGACAGGGTGTCGAAGATCTTCATCTGGTCGGGGACCTGGGTCACGTCCACAACCTCGGTGATATCGGGGTGGAAGCGCTTTAGCGTCCCTTTGGGGTATTCGGTGTCGAAGGCCCGGATCGGCACGTTGCGGGCGGTAAAATAGTCAAGAATCGTGCGCGAGACGGTAGTTTTGCCCACGCCACCCTTGTCGGCACCCACGATAATGACAGTCGGCTTTGCCATTGACCCCCCACCGGCGGGCCGCAGCCCCCCAAACATCCGCCAGCCCGCCACCATGACGAACCGGCCCCTCTATTTCAATGGTTTGCGGCAGTATTTGGCAGGGTTTGGCGGCTTTCATCCGGTGAATTCCTTGACCGGTTCCGGCCCGGCCGATAGGACAACCGCGCAGCACAAAACCCCTCGGATTCCGCCTGAAATGTCCGTCTCCGATACAGCTTTGGCCTCGGAGCCTACGCGCTCCTTTCAGGGCCTCATTCTCGCGCTCCAGCGTTACTGGGCGGATTATGGCTGCGTGATCCTGCAGCCCTATGACATGGAAGTCGGGGCGGGGACCTTTCATCCGGCGACCACGCTGCGCGCGCTCGGGCCAAAGCCCTGGAATGCGGCCTATGTGCAGCCGTCGCGGCGGCCGAAGGACGGCCGCTATGGCGAGAACCCGAACCGGCTGCAGCACTATTACCAGTTCCAGGTGATCCTGAAGCCGTCGCCCGACGACCTGCAGGACCTCTACCTGAAGTCGCTTTACGCCATCGGCATCGACCCGAAGGTCCACGACATCCGCTTCGTCGAGGACGACTGGGAGAGCCCGACGCTGGGCGCCTGGGGATTGGGCTGGGAATGCTGGTGTGACGGCATGGAGGTGAGCCAGTTCACTTACTTCCAGCAGGTCGCGGGTTTCGAATGCGCGCCCGTCGCCGGTGAATTGACCTACGGGCTCGAGCGCCTCGCCATGTATGTGCAGGGTGTCGAGCGGGTCTATGATCTGAATTTCAACGGGCAGAGCGGCGACAAGAAGGTCACCTATGGCGACGTGTTCCTGCAGGCCGAGCAGGAATATTCACGGCACAATTTCGAATACGCCGATACCGACATGCTGTTCGCGCAATTCAAGATGGCGGAAGCGGCCTGTCAGAAATACCTCGATGCAGGATGGCAAGGAAATGACTCCGGCGAGAAGGCACGCCATTTGATGGCGCTGCCGGCCTATGACCAGTGCATCAAGGCAAGCCACGTATTCAATCTGCTCGATGCCCGCGGCGTGATCTCCGTCACCGAACGGCAGAGCTACATCCTGCGCGTGCGCGAGCTGGCGAAAGCCTGCGGCGCGGCCTGGCTCGCCACCGAAGCCGGCGGGGCGGTGTGAAATGCCCGATCTTCTGCTCGAATTCTTTTCCGAAGAAATCCCCGCGCGCATGCAGCCGCGTGCGATGGAGGATCTGAAGAAGCTCGTCACCGACCGGCTGGTCGAGGAGGGCCTCGTCTATGAGGGCGCCAAGGCCTTCGCCACGCCGCGGCGGATCGCGCTCGCAGTGCACGGCGTGCCAGCGCGGCAGAAGGATATCCGCGAGGAGAAGAAGGGGCCGCGCGTCGGTGCGCCGGAGGCGGCGGTCGCTGGTTTTCTCAAGAGCGCCGGACTGACTTCGCTCGATCAGGCCAAGATCGAGAAGGACCCGAAGAAGGGCGAGTTCTACGTGGCGGTGATCGAGAAGCCCGGCCGCGATGCGATCGAGGTGCTGGCTGAGATCATCCCGGACATCGCCCGCAAATTCCCCTGGCCGAAATCCATGCGCTGGGGACGGCAATCCGCGCAACCCGGAGCACTGACCTCGGTGCGCCCGCTGCACGCGATCGTCGCGACCTTCGGCCCCGAAACCGAGGATCCTCAGGTCATCGCGTTCACGCTCGGCGATGTGACGTCCGGCAACGTCACCTACGGTCACCGCTTCCTTTCGCCTGGCGCGATCGAGGTGCGTCGCCAGGACGACTGGATGACCAAGCTTGAGAAGGCCAAGGTCATCGTCGATCCGGAGCGGCGCCGCGAAATCATTTCAACGGAGGCAAAGAATCTGGCCTTCGCGCAGGGCTATGAACTGATCGAGGACGAGGGCCTGCTCGGAGAAACCGCCGGTCTGGTGGAATGGCCGGTGGTGCTGATGGGCTCGTTCGATCCAGGCTTCCTCGCGATCCCGCCGGAAGTGATCCGCACCACCATCCGCAACAACCAGAAATGCTTCGTTGTCCGCGATCCGCAGAGCGCCAAGCTCGCGCCGCGCTTTATCCTGGTCTCCAACATGGAGGCGACCGACGGCGGCAAGGAGATCGTCGCCGGCAACGAGCGCGTCATCCGCGCGCGTCTTTCCGATGCGAAATTCTTCTACGAGACCGATCTGAAGACGCGCCTGGAAGAGCGGCTGCCGAAATTCGCGCAGATCGTATTCCACCAGAAACTCGGCACCCAGGCCGAACGCATCGCCCGTATCGTGCGGCTCGCCGGATTGATCGCACCAATGATCAAGGCCGACCCTGTCAAGGCCGAGCGCGCTGCTACGCTAGCGAAGGCCGACCTGCTGACCGAGGTTGTCGGCGAATTCCCCGAATTGCAGGGGCTGATGGGGAAATATTACGCGCTGGCACAGGGCGAGGACGACGCTGTCGCGCATGCTTGCGAGGACCATTACAAGCCCGTTGGACCGGGCGATCTGGTGCCCGCCGATCCGGTCTCGATTTCCGTCGCGCTCGCCGACAAGATCGATACGCTGGTCGGGTTTTGGGCGATCGATGAAAAGCCCACCGGCTCGAAGGATCCCTATGCGCTACGCCGTGCCGCGCTGGGCGTTATCCGGATCATCCTGTCGAACGATCTGCGGCTCAATCTCGCCGAGTTGTTCGCGCTCGCGACCGAAGGCTATCTCGAGCAGGGCAAGTCGTTCATGAAGGAATTCGTCGGTGAAGCGTCAAAGGGCGCCGACGATCTGTCGGGCCTGAAGCTGAGTTACGATGCAATGACCGGCTCGGACCTGCGCGATTTCTTCGCCGACCGGCTGAAAGTGCAATTGCGCGAGCAGGGCGCCCGGCACGATCTCGCCGACGCGGTGCTGGCGGTGGAAGAGCAGAACGATCTCGTCACCATCGTGCGGCGTGTCGAAGCGCTGGCCAAATTCCTCGAGACCGACGACGGCAAAAATTTGCTCGCCGGCTATAAGCGCGCCGCCAATATCCTCCGCATCGAGGAGAAGAAGGACGGCAAGAGCTATTCCGGCGATCCCGATCCGTCGCTGCTGAAGGAGCCCGAAGAGATGGCGCTGGCGCAGACCATGGTGTCGATCGCGCCGGAAGCAAGCGAGGCGTATGCGCGCGAGGACTTCGCCGGCGCCATGGCGGCGATGGCGAAGCTGCGGCCGGCGGTCGATGCTTTTTTCGACAAGGTCACCGTGAATGCGGACGACAAGGCTCTGCGCGAAAACCGGCTGATCCTGCTCAACCGGATTCGCGAAGCCACGCGCACCGTGGCGGATTTTTCCAAAATCGAGGGATGAACAGCGCGACTCGCGCTACATCCCCTTCATGATGGTTCCGAGCGCGAGCACCACATAGGCCAGGATCGCGAGCCAGAATGCATATTGGGTAATGACCGGGATCACGACCAGGGCCCCAAGCAGGGCGAGAATCGCGAGCGCCAGCGATATAAGAAAGACCGCCCGTGTGGGTGCGTTGAGATTCGGCATGATGTCTCCCCCTGTTCAGGCCGAAGCGAAGCGCGGAGCGGACCGCGCCGGCTACAACGAGTCAAGGCGTGCGCCGGCCTAACCCACCGTCATCTTTTGGAACCTGTCTCGACTATCCAACTTGTCCTGCCACCCAACGGAGACTGACATGACGATCACTATCGGGCATCTGCAGCCGATCATCGCCCTGATTGCCGGGGTTCTGATCCTGATCATGCCGCGGCTGCTGAACTTCATCGTGGCGATCTACCTGATCGCGATCGGCCTGCTGGGGCTCGGACTGTTTCGCTAGACGTCCGCGGGATCGGGTCCTTGCGCGCCCTTTGTCGGGTTGAAACGGGCACGGAAACCGGTCAAGTAGCAGGCAAGTACTGACCGGAAACCGGCCCTGAAGGGGCCGGTTTCTCAGGCATTTTTTAGGACGGCGATGATGGCGAAATGGGTTTACGGCTTCGGCGGTGGCAAGGCCGAAGGCAAGGCGGGGATGAAAAACCTGCTCGGCGGCAAGGGCGCGAACCTCGCCGAGATGGCCAATCTGGGCCTGCCGGTGCCCCCCGGTTTCACCATCACGACCGAGGTCTGCACGTACTACTACGCCAACGGCGAGAGCTATCCGAAGGAACTCGCCGCCGAGGTCGATGCCGCGCTCGCACAAATCGGCCAGATTACCGGCAAGGGCTTCGGCGACAGGACCAACCCACTGCTGGTCTCGGTTCGCTCGGGCGCCCGCGCGTCCATGCCCGGCATGATGGATACCGTGCTCAATCTCGGTCTCAACGACGAGACCGTGGAGGCGCTGGCCAAGCGCTCCGGCGACCCGCGTTTCGCCTACGATTCCTATCGCCGCTTCATCACCATGTATTCGAATGTGGTGCTCGGCATCGAGCATCACTTGTTCGAGGACATCCTGGCCGAGCACAAGGATGCCAACGCCTATAGCCTCGACACCGAACTCACCGCCGACGACTGGAAAAAACTCGTTGGGCTCTACAAGCAAAAGGTCGAGGAAGAAAGCGGCAAGCCGTTTCCGCAGGATCCGAAAGAACAGCTTTGGGGCGCGATCGGCGCCGTGTTCGGCTCGTGGATGAATGCCCGCGCCAAGACCTATCGGCGTTTGCACAACATCCCGGAAAGCTGGGGCACGGCGGTCAATGTGCAGGCCATGGTGTTCGGCAATATGGGCCCCGATTCCGCGACCGGCGTTGCCTTCACGCGCAATCCCTCGACCGGGGACAAGACGCTGTATGGCGAATTTCTGATCAACGCCCAGGGCGAAGACGTGGTCGCCGGCATTCGCACGCCGCAGGAGATCACCGAGGCCGCGCGCAAGGAAGCGGGCTCCGACAAGCCGTCGCTCGAAAGCGCGATGCCGGAGGCTTTCGCCGAGTTGACCCGCATCTACGGGGCGCTGGAAAAGCATTACCGCGACATGCAGGACCTCGAATTCACCATCGAGCAGGGCAAGCTGTGGATGCTGCAGACGCGGTCCGGCAAGCGCACCGCCAAGGCCGCGTTGAGGATCGCGGTCGAACTCGCGAGCGAGGGCCTGATCACCCAAGACGAAGCCGTGATGCGCATCGACCCCGGTTCGCTCGATCAGCTTCTGCATCCGACCATCGATCCGAAAGCCGAGCGCAAGATCGTCGCCACCGGATTGCCGGCCTCGCCGGGTGCGGCGTCGGGTGAAATCGTTTTCACCTCAGAGGATGCCGAGGCGCTGAAGGAGAAGGGCCGCAAGGTCATTCTGGTGCGCGTCGAGACCAGCCCGGAGGATATTCACGGCATGCATGCGGCGCAGGGCATCCTGACGACCCGCGGCGGCATGACGTCGCATGCCGCGGTGGTGGCGCGCGGCATGGGCAAGCCGTGCGTCTCGGGCGCGGGCTCGATCCGCATCGATTACAATGCCGGGACCCTGACGGTTGCCGGCAACACCCTGAAGCGCGGCGACATCGTCACCATCGACGGTTCGACCGGACAGGTGCTGCTCGGCAAGGTCCAGATGATCGAGCCCGAACTCTCCGGTGAGTTCGGCACGCTAATGGGCTGGGCCGATAAAGTACGAAAGCTCGGAGTGCGGGCCAATGCCGATACGCCGGCTGATGCGCGCACCGCACTGAAGTTCGGCGCCGAAGGGATCGGCCTGTGCCGCACCGAGCATATGTTCTTCGAAGCCGATCGGATTCTGGCCGTACGCGAAATGATCCTGGCCGATACGGAGAAGGCTCGCCGCGCGGCACTCGCGAAAATTCTGCCGATGCAGCGCAGCGATTTCGCCGAATTGTTCGAGATCATGCAGGGCCTGCCGGTCACGATCCGTCTGCTCGATCCGCCGCTGCATGAATTCCTCCCGCATGGCGACGGCGAGATTGCCGAAGTCGCCAAGGCGCTTGGCACCGAGCCGCAGAAAATCAAGCATCGCGCCGCTGAGCTTGCCGAGTTCAATCCGATGCTCGGCTTCCGTGGCTGCCGTATTGCGATCGCTTATCCGGAAATTGCGGAAATGCAGGCCCGTGCCATCTTTGAGGCGGCTGCGGAAGCGGGCCAGAAGACCGGCAAGCCGGTAGTCCCCGAGGTGATGGTGCCGCTGATTGCCACGCGTGTGGAATTCGACATCGTCAAGGCGCGTATCGACGCGATGGCGGAATCGGTGGCGAAGGAAAAGGGCGTGACGCTCGATTATCAGGTTGGCACCATGATCGAGCTACCACGGGCCTCGCTGATGGCCGACAAGATTGCTGACGGCGAGGGCGGGGCGGAGTTCTTCTCGTTCGGAACCAACGACCTTACCCAGACCTGCTTCGGCATCAGCCG
>JAEZBA010000152.1 GCA_023430245.1 Pseudomonadota bacterium | reverse complement strand
GTCCGACCCTGCCCAGATCAGGGCGCTGTTCGCGAAGGTGAAAGAAACCTTCGGCCGGCTCGACCTCCTGTTCAACAATGCCGGTATCGGTGCGCCCCCCGTGCCACTGGAAGACCTGTCGCTGGACAAATGGATGTCGGTGGTCGCAACCAACATCACCGGGCCGTTCCTGTGCACACAGGAGGCGTTCAAGATCATGAAAGACCAAACGCCCCGCGGCGGCCGCATCATCAACAACGGTTCGATTTCAGCTCACACGCCGCGGCCGCTGACGGTGGCTTATACCGCGACAAAGCATGCGGTGACCGGATTGACCAAATCCACCGCGCTCGATGGCCGGGCTTATGACATCGCCTGTGGCCAGATCGACATCGGCAACGCGGTGTCGGCGCTGACCGAACGAATGACCCAGGGCATGTTGCAGCCGGACGGCTCGACCCGCGCCGAAGACCGCATGGCGGTCGAGGATGTCGGCAAGGCCATCAGCTACATGGCGAGCCTGTCGCTCGAATCTAACGTCCTGTTCATGACCGTAAAGGCCACGAAAATGCCGTTCGAGGGTCGCGGCTGACGCCCAGCCGCCAGCCCACCATCCGAATGGATTTCCACCCGGGAATCTTGCTATTCACCGCGCGTGACACTCGACATCGCCACGCTCTTCGCCGTGACCGTCTTCAGCATGGGACTCGGCGGTCTGCTGCTGCTTTTTGCCTGGCTGCAGGCACGGAGCACGATCGCGCTCGCCTGGTGGGGGACCGCGTTTCTGGTGATCGCCCCGGCGACCGCGCTGTTCGGAGCCCGCGGGATCGTGTCCGATGTCTGGTCGATTCAGGCCGCAAATGCCTTGATGATGCTGGGCTACGGCCTGTTGTGGACCGGGGCTCGCGTGTTCGAAGGCCGCCGGCCGATTGTGCTGTCGATCATCGCCGGAGCCCTGATCTGGCTCACCGCGTGCCAGTTCGATGCATTCATGCAATCCACGCCGGCGCGCATCGGCCTCGCCTCCATTTTGGTCAGCGCCTATACCTTCGCCTTCATATCGGAGCTCTGGCGCGGCCGGCACGAACGTCTGCTGTCCCGCTGGCCGGTCATTGCCATCGCAGCGATACATGTCGTCCTGTTCCCAGTTCGTGCGCCCTATCTTATGACGGTGCCCTTCCCGCTTGAGACGCCTTCCTTTGGCGCCCAGACATCGTCGCTCTTTATCTTTGCACCGCTGCTCTACTCGTTTGCGCTGGTGTTTCTGTTGATGGCGCTCACCAAGGAGCGCGCCGAATCGCAACAGCGCTATGTCGCAACCATCGACCCTCTCACCGGCATTCCAAACCGACGCGGATTTAGCGAGCGGGCCGGACGGCTGCTGGCGCGCTCCCAAAAGCAGAATGAAGCGCTCACCTTGCTCCTGTTCGACCTCGATCGCTTCAAGACCATCAATGACCGGTTCGGACATCGCACCGGAGACGCGGTGCTGGCCCTGTTCACACACTCGGCGATGCAATCGCTGCGTCCACTCGATCTGCTCGGCCGCATCGGCGGCGAGGAATTCGTTGCCCTGCTGCCGGGGGTCACCACCGAAACCGCGATCGCCGTGGCGGAGCGCGTGCGAGGCAATTTCGCGAACGCCGCTGGCAACGTCCACGGCCAGCCGGTCGCCGCGACCGTCAGCGTCGGCGTCGCCGCCAGCACGCAGGGCGGCCACGATTTCGACGCGCTCTACGCAGCCGCTGACGCCGCGCTCTACCGGGCCAAGCAGAATGGGCGAAACCGGACAGAAACCGGCTGGCCGATGCCGGAGCCGGCCGCTCCGCGACGCGATCTCATGCCGGCAATCGCCGCTCCGGATCTGATCACGCGCGCTTGACGGGCGCGCGCCACCTCGCCGGGAACCTCTCACCCGGCCCTGCGTTCGTCCGACATAGCAGCATGGAGCGATGCGATGTCAGCTTTCGCGATACGCCCCGCAGTGCCATTGCGCGACGGTCATTCGGTGACCTCCTCGTCCGAAGCCGCCGCCGTCGTCCGCCGGCACGCGATGCATCACTGCAGTCTTGCCGCATCAATCCTTCTGCGAAGCCTCGAAGACGTGGATTCGTCCGAACAGGCCCAGCGCCTTGCCCTTGAATTCCGCGCCTGGGCTGCGCGCGAAGGCCTGTTGCTGACCCGTCCGATCAAGGTGGCTACTGCCGCTCGACCTTCGCAGCATCGATGACCTTCCGCCATTTGGCGACTTCGCCAGCGACCCATTCGCGCATCTCCTCAGGCGTCGAGCCGCGAACCTCGTTGCCGATCGCCTCGAGCTTGTCGCGGACCTGCGGCTGCTTCAGCGCATAGAGTATTTCGGCATTCAGCCGCTTTACGAGCGGCTCCGGCACGCCCTTCGTAGTGGCGATGCCCATCCAGGATCGCACGTCGTACCCGTTGACGGTGTCCGCAGCGGCCGGAATGCCCGGCAGACTGGGCCACGGCGCGGGGCTGGTCACGGCAAGGCCCCGGATGGTGCCGGCACTGAGCTGCGGCCGGGTGACCGTGAGCGTATCGATCATGACATCAATACGGCCGCCAAGGAGGTCCGTCACAGGTGCCTGACCGCCCCGGTACGGGACATGGACGAGTTCTATGCCGGCAAGCGAGGCCAGCAACTCCCCCGCCAGGTGCTGGGT
>JAEZBA010000132.1 GCA_023430245.1 Pseudomonadota bacterium | reverse complement strand
CATGTGTCCGATCGCCATCGGCACGGCGGCGAGCCTCGGCGTCAGCGCCGATCCGTTTCTGATGGCGGTGGCGGTCGGCGCGTCATGCGCGTTTCTGACGCCGATCGGGCACCAGAATAACACGCTCATCCTCGGACCCGGCAGCTTCCAGTTTGGCGATTACTGGCGGCTTGGCCTGCCGCTGGAAGTTATCGTGGTGCTCGTCGCCGTGCCGATGCTGATGCTGGTATGGCCGATGTGAGATCGGTCATGCTTTGCCGCATCAGCCAAAGATTTTCTCGCCGGCGACCCAGGTTTCCGACACCTTGCATTTCATGATCGCATCCGGCGCGACCTTGAACGGATCCTGCTCCAGAATGACAAGGTCGGCTTCCTTGCCCGGTTCCAGCGTGCCGATGCGGTCGCCCTGACCGATCTGCGCCGCCGCCGTTGAGGTCACGGCCTTCAGCGCCTCTTCGACGCTGACGGCCTGATCGGGGCCGATCACCGAATTGTCGACGGTGCAGCGCCGGGTGACGGCGGTCTGGACCAGACGCAACGCGCCGAGCGGAGAGCAGGGAGCATCGGTGTGCAGCGTGAACGGAATTCCTGCCTTCACGCAGGCGCCCGCCGGGTCCATGAACGCCGTGCGCTCGGGGCCAAACAACTGGTCGCGGTAGGCCGCACCGTAAAGATAGACGTGGTTCATCAGGAAGGTCGGCTGGACGCCGAGTTTCTTCATCCGATCGAGCTGGTCCTGCCGCACCATGGTCGAGTGCTCGATCCGGTTCAGCCCGGTGGGCGGATTCGCGCCGTAAGCCGCCTCGATGGCATTCAGGGCGTCATCGATGGTGGCATCGCCGTTACAGTGGATCTGCACCGGCCAGCCAGCCGCCTTGACCGCGGCTACCATGGTCATGAGTTCCGAAGGCGGATAGTTCGGCGCACCTTTCGCATTCGTATTCAGATAGGGGATGGTCTGCGCGCCGGTCTTGGTCTGGTTCGAGCCGTCGCCGATTATCTTGATGCCGAACAGCGAAAAACGCGAATTGGGAAACAGCGCCGCCTTGGCGCCACGGCCAAGCGCCTTGTAGGAATCGCCGGCCTGCATCTCGTTGTACATCAGGCTCGCGCTCAGTCTCCCGGTGCCGCTGGCCGTCATCTTGACGAGCCCGTCGATCCATTCGGGCTGCACGGTGCCGGGCTCATGCGTCGTGGTATTGCCCAGTGAAGCACTCGTCTTGAAATAGTCGGTCATCGCCTTGGCAAAGACCTGCGGCGTGATCTTCGGCAGCGCATGCGTGACGAATTTCAGCATGGCGCTTTCTTCGTAGACGAGCCCGTTGAACTGGCCGTCGGGCCCGCGTCCGAAATGACCACCACCCGGCAGGACGCCGACATCCTCGGGAATTTGCGCGATCTTGAAGGCCGCCGAGTTGGCGGCTCCGTCATGCATGTTGATGTACCAGACGAAGATCGGACGATCCTTGGACACGCCATCGAGTTCGGTCATCGACAGATCGCCGCCCTGCAACAGGTTGTCGAAGTTATAGGCCGTGAGCCACTGGCCGGGCGGCAACTTGGCGTCGAGCGCCTTCAGGCCGGCGATGAGTTCGGCGCGGGTCGGATAGATTGCGTAGCCGACATCCGTCAGCAATTCGGAAAACAGCGCCACAAAACAGGAATGCTGATGCGGATCGACAAATCCGGGCAGCACCGTCCGGCCATCGAGATTGATCACTCGGGTGCTGCTGGTCCCTAGTCCGGACACGTCCGACGCCGTGCCGGCCGCAACGATCTTGCCGCCACGCAGCGCCAGCGCCTCGATATTCCGGGGCCCGGCCGACGCCATCGGGATAATTGTGCCGCCCTGGAAGATGATATCCGCCCCGGCCTGCGCCTGCGCCGCCACCTGTCCGGTTGACAGACCCAAGCCCGCGATGCCCGCCGCGCCGGCAAGTGCCATGAAGCTTCGTCGCGACGGTCCGTCCGGCAACGCCGGCTCTACCGCGGCGGCCTCCCAGCCACTGTAAAGGGCGCGATTGATGAAAAGCTTTCCGACACAAACCTGGCACATGACATGTCTTCCGGCTGTTTGATTTTGCCGTCGGACGCTTTAGCCGGCGCGTGATTTCAATCGCGTGTAAATGAAGCTTCAAATCCAAAGTTGGTAAAGGCAGTGTGACCGGGCGAGCGTGCCTTGACTTTCAACCGGGCTACGCCCGCGCCAGCAGCAGGCGAGCCGCGAACGCGCTCATCAGGCCGGCGAAGCTCCAGTCGAACGCCCGCATCAGGCGCGGGGAGCTGCGCATCGTCGAAGCGAAGCGTTCGGCGCCGAGAATCATGGGCGCGCAGAGTGGCGGCGTGAGCAGCGTGTAGAGCAGCCCCAGCATCAGAAGCTTGGCCGGCGCATCCGGGTCGGACGCCGACACGAATTGCGGCAGGAAGGTCAGGAAGAACATCACGATCTTCGGATTGAGCAGGTTGACGCCGAGTCCCATCGCGAAGGCGCTGGCAAGGCCGCCGCGCACCGGTTTGCCCTGCTTGAGCGACAGCGACGAACCGTGCCTGATCGCCTGCAATGCGAGCCAGAGCAGATAACCCGCGCCCACGATCTTGATCGCAGTGAAGGCGGTGGCGGAGGCGACCAGCAGCGCCGACAGGCCGAATGCGGCCAGCATCGAATGCACCATCAGTCCGGCGGTGGCGCCCAGCATCGAGGCGAAGCCGCGCGCGCGGCCGCCATTGATGGTCTGGCCGAGAAACAGCGTCATGTCCGGACCCGGCGTGACAATCAGGATCAGGGAGGCGGCGAGGAAGGCAGCGAGGATGCCGGGCTCGGGAAGGATCGTCATGGAGAAGATTGGTCCGGTATCGCGACGCGGACAGGTCGCACACGATACGCTCAAATGAAAACCGCCGCGCGTCAAGCGCGGCGGTTCATGTGACGCGACCGCCCGCCAGCAGTCCGGCGGCCGCGTGACAACACGGCGTGCGTCAGCTCTTCATCTTGCTGAACTTCGCTTTCTGCTGATCGTCGAGTGCGGCGTAGAAGTCTTCCAGCGCCGGCTGGATCGCCTTGGCGGCTTCGATCATGGCCTCGATCCGGGTCTGGGTCGCGGCCAGCCGCTCGCTCGGCGAGACCGGCGGATCCAGCGGACAGGCCGCCTTCAGGATGTCGAGGGCCTTGAAGGTGGCGTCTTCCAGCGCGTCGAGCAGATCGAGCTGGTCGTCATTGGGCGACACCGTCTCCTGGATCTTCGCGATCGGGAAGTTGGCGAGACCGGGCTTGTCGGTCCCGCAGGCGTTGGCGTCATCCGCACCGCCGCGGCCCTGCGCCTGCCCGCTCGCGATCTTCGGACCGAGCGCTTCGAACCGCCGCTGCTGATCGGCCGACAGCGAGTCGTAGAAGCTTTCGAGCGCGGGCCGCACGATCTTGAGGGCTTCGAGCGTGGCCTCGATACGCTCCAGCATGGTTTGCAAGCGTTCGACCGGATTGCGTGGCACGCTCTTCGGACAAGAGTCGCGCATGGCCTCGGCGGCCTCCAAGGCGGCGTCACGCAGCGCGTCCAGCAGATCCTGCTGGTCGGCGCTGAGATTCAGCGACGACTGGATGCGGTCGAACGGCCACGCAGTGATGCCACGTCCGGTTTCGCCGCAGGCGCCTTCTCCTGCGGTCGGTTCGGTGCGGCGGCCGGGAGCGGCGCGGTCCTGCACCTGATCCTGCACGCGGCTCTGCGTCTGCGGACGTACCGGTGCTGCGACAGGCGCGCCGCCAGCGGACGGAGCGGGAGCGTAACCCAGCGCTTCGGTCGCGTAGTCCGGTTCCTCGTCCCACCAGATGCCGTCGAACAGGTCATCGTAGGCGTAGGCCCAGTAGCCACCGTAATAGCCGGTCGGCCAGAAGGTGTAATTGAACAGATCGGCTTAGGCATACGGCCAGAACACGGC
>JAEZBA010000120.1 GCA_023430245.1 Pseudomonadota bacterium | reverse complement strand
GACCAGTTGTTCGAGATCACGCTCGAGCCTGAAGGCGGCTCGCCGATCGGCCGCCCGACCGGCCCGATCCTCTACAAGGGCACGACAGCGCGCTCGCTCTAGGCCGGCCGAGGTCGCTCGGACCGTCCAGACCATCGTCCCGCATTTGCGTCAAATCGTAACGGACGGTTTGACGCCGCCTTCACCACAACCCCGCAGGTGCGAGATTCTGCCTCGCTGTCTCCACGATCGCATTAAGAGATGCACAACGCACGCGATTGCATAAGCCCCCTCCATTACGAGACAGCCGAATGACACTTTCCGGAGCCGGTCCGGCCCGCCTGGGTTCGCATTGATGAAGGCTATCGACCAGATACGCCTGCAGCAGGCCTGGCAGGCACAGAAAAGCGCCGGTCCGTTGCCGATCATCCTTGGCGCGGTGATCGCGTTGGGAATCGGCCTGCTGGGCGCGAGCGGCATCATACGTGTGCCGACATTGTCGCAGGCCAGGATGCAGATCATGGCCGGCGGCGACGCGCAGCCGGCGACATTCTCCATCAACACGACGGTACAGCGGGTCGGAAATGCGGAGAAAGCCATTCTGCTCGGGACATGTGTGCCATTTGCGCGGTTCGGCCTGGGCGATGCCATCGAACACGGCCGGCTGTACAGGACGCTGCAAACCGCCAGCGGCTTGCCGCCTGTCCCTGCGATAACCGGGAAACAGCAGAAGCCGCTTGACGATGCGCTGTCCGCCGCGATCTGGGCCGAGGCGGCAGACTGCATCTACCGGCAGAACAGCTGGATGCTGTGCGATCGCGACAATCGCGCGCTTGCCGTGGAAACCGCCAACACCTTCATTCGGCGCCTGTCGGCCGCGGAGAAGACAGAGCAATTCGTCGATGGCCGCAAGCTCCACCCCGGCATCGGCTCGGACCCGCGCAGCCCGGCTTTGCAGCATGCGGCCGCGAGCAAGGACCGCGTCTTGTCCGGTATCCGCGCACAGGTCGCCGAAGGCCGCCTTGCCGAAACGGATTTCGGCCTGTTTGCGCCTCTGGAGATCACGCAGATCGCGCGGGAGACCAGGGTGGTGCGCAATGTCTGCGCTGGCGAGAATTAGACGCTCTAGCCGATCACCCGATCCGCATAATGCGCGCCGCCGGCCCAGCAGGTCTCGTTCCTGCCGAACCAGCGATAGCGGTTCCGGGCGATCAGGGAATAGAGCGGATCGCGCAGGACTTTCGGAACGGCCCGGAATATCCGCACCCAGCCATAGCCCGGCAACGCCGATATCGCGGCAATGGCGGAATCGGATTTCAGATTCACGATGCCGTCGATCAGCACGGCATTGGATTGCGGGTTGTCGGGGTCGATCCCGTATTTCTCCGCGAGCGCGCGGCCATAGGGCGACTGGATCGCGGTGAACAGGAATTTGCGCGCCGTATCGCGCTGCGCGACGAAGCGGAACCAGCCCGAGCACAGCACGCAGTCTCCGTCGTAGAGAATGAGCGCCGGACCGCCCGGCCGGCCGATGTCCTTCAGTCGCGGGTCGTCCGGCGCGCTCATCGATCGTCGGAAATCGCGAGCGCCACCATCATCAGCACGATCGCGGGCCCGGTCTTCACCAGCGCGCCGAGCGGCTCGATCCAGAGCGCCGGCGTCAGGATCGCAGTCCCGAACATATAACCGACGGCCACCACGATGCCCGCCACCAGCCCGATCCGGGATGTGCGGCGAAATGCGATCAGCAGCCCGATCGCGATATCCGTCAGGCTTGTCGTAATGATAAAGGCATGCGACGGCCCGCCCGGAAAACCGTGACGCGACATCATCTCCAGCGCCTCGCCATAGGCAACCGTAATCGCGATCAGCCCCGACACCAGCCAGAACACCGCGAGTACCGCGATGATCAGCGCCTTCAGCAGATAGAGCCGCGCGAACCAGCGGTTCTCCACCGTCGCCGGGCGCTCGTTCAGCAAGGCGTCGAGCGAGCGTGGCGCAATCCCGGTATCGGTCATCCAGCGTGCAGGATCGCCGACCACGCCGCGACGCAATTCGGCGATCGCGGTCGAGCGCATCGGCGGCGACCAGCCGAGCCACGATGACAGGTCGCCAGCTTTGGCACCGAGATCGATCAGGAATTCCGGCATGCGAAGCCGCCACGGCCAGATATCGCCGAGCCAGCGCCGCAGCCTCAGGATCACGCTCTCCATATCGTGCGGATCGGGATGCATCAGATCGTAAACGGACGCAAAGGGCTCGCCCGGCTTCCAGCGCCCGGCGAGTGCCGCCACCGTATCGGCGATGTCCTCGACCGCGACATAGCGGAACGGCCGTTCGGCCAGAGCCTTCGGCAGATCGACCGGCAAAGCCGCAAGCGAGCGCAACATTGCGCTACCGCCATAAGGCGCGGGTGCGAGCACCATGCCGGGCCGCAGGATCGCGTGCGGCAAACCGGACTCCACGATCAGCCCGTCGGCGCGCCGCTTGCTCTGCGCGAACGGCGTAACATCGCCGCCGGGCTCGCCCGGGATCGAGGTGTGGATCAGCAGCACCGGCCGCCCGACCGCACACAGGGCCGCGATCAGCCGCTCGACAAAGCCATCATGCGCCTCGTGGGTGGACTTGCCCGGCTGGTCCTGCAGCACGCCGACGCAATTCAGCACGATGTCGGCGCCGCTCTGCGCGATCAAGGCCTTCAGGCCGAGCACATCGAGACTCGCGATCGGTGTCTCGCGCGCGGCGTCTCCGAACATCTCGCGCTGGGCCGACGAGAAGCGCCGCGCCGCCGCGGTCACCTTAACGCCGCGCCGGATCAGATCGGCGGCGACGAATTGTCCGATCAGCCCGCCGGCGCCGAGGATCAGGATGCGCGTCATTGGGTCACCACAACGTTTCCTTCGCCCGCTGCGGCCATGCATTGTCATAGGCCTCGCCGCCGACCCGCGCCGAGGTGATGGCGGACAGGATCTGTCCCGCGCTCGGCAGCGATTTGGGATCGACGTGCCGGTCCGGATTCCAGATATCCGAGCGGATGACCGCCCGCGCGCACTGGAAATAGACCGATTTCACGTCGACGATGAGCACGCTGCGCGGCGGCTTGCCGTCCATCCTGAAACTGTCCAGCAGCGCCGGCTCGATCGAAATCCGGCCGCTCCCGTTCACCCGTAGCGTGCCGCCAAAGCCCGGAATGAGAAACAGTAGCGCCACCCGCGGGTCGGCGATGATATTGCGCAGCGAGTCGATGCGGTTGTTGCCGTACCGGTCGGGCAGCATCAGCGTGTTCGGATCGGCGACCCGCACGAAGCCCGGGAGGTCGCCGCGTGGCGAGCAATCGAGGCCGTCCGGCCCGGCGGTGGCGAGCATCGCGAACGGCGACGCCGCGATGTAGCGCGCATAATCCGGGGTGACGTGGCCGGTTTCCTTCACGATCGCGGCTTCGGCGGGCCTGCCATAGATCGCTTCGAGCTGTTCGATCGTGGTGACCGTGGTCATCGCCGCCTCCGGAACAAGTCTCAAGCGATGCAGGTAGCACGCTATGGACC
>JAEZBA010000110.1 GCA_023430245.1 Pseudomonadota bacterium | reverse complement strand
CCTCCGGGTCGGGGAACAACCAGCCGACATTCGGCGTATCCGCCGGCAGAGCGGGTGCGCGCGGCGCCATGAAGGCATCGATCTCGCCGGACGCCAGCATGCCGGAGATGGTCTTGCCTTCCGGTGCGTTTTCCAGCCGCACATTATCCGGCAGGTTGAGCTTGATCTTTTCCGGCCGGCCGGCATGCGCGATCCCGCCGCGCACCCAGGTGACGTCGGACGGCTTCACGCCGAACTCGTCCTCCAGCAGCGCGCGCGCCCAGACCACCGCGGTGAGCTGATATTCGGGCAGCCCGATCCGCTTGCCCTTGAGGTCTTCAGGCTTCTTGATGCGGTCGGTCCGCACATAGATCGAGGTGTGGCGGAAGCAGCGCGACAGGAAGGCAGGCACACCGACATAGGGGAAATTGCCGTCGGCGGTCTTCACCGTCGAGCTCGACAGCGACAACTCGCAGATATCGAAATCGGTGGTCTTGAAGGCGCGAAAGAAAATCTCCTCCGGCGACAATGTCATGAACACCGGATCGACGCCGTCCATCTGCACGGCCCCATCGATCAGCGGGCGGTTTCGGTCATAATCGCCGATGGCGATGGAGAGATTGAGTTTCGACATTCCTCACCCTGAGTTGGCGGCCAGTTCTTTTCACGGCGGGGTTCCTCCCTGCCATCCACGCATGCATATTCATAGAGCCATGGGTGCTCGGCACAAGAGCGGGCAAGACATCGGAGGGATGAAACAAACGCCTACGACGCCCGCGCCACATCGAGCAACCGCATCTGCACACGCTCCGCGCCCTGCCAACGGTCGATCGACAACTGACCGGCGACATGAAGCGCCTGCCCGCGTCCCTCGATCAGCGCTCGGCCGAGATTGGTCTCGGCGGATCGAAACGCCACCGCATTGAGAAATGCGCCGTCCGGGCTGCGCAGCCGGGCGCGGATGTGCTGGCCGCCGACGATGTCCGCGAATGCGATGGTGTGCGCCGGCAAAGCAAATACCGGATCGGGATTGCCGGCACCAAAGGGACCCGCCCGCATCATCGACGTGCAGAACTCAAGACTGGCGGCCGTCGCGCTGAGCGCACCATCGATCAGGAGCGCGTCGTCGCGGCGCGCCACCTCCACCGCATCGGTGAGTGCCGATTCCAGATAGGCGCGGAATTCGGCGAGACGCTCGCGGCGGATGGTCACGCCGGCCGCCATCGCGTGTCCCCCGCCCTTGACCAAGAGCCCGTCCGCCACCGCCTGACGCACCGCACGGCCGAGATCGACACCCGCAATCGAGCGGCCCGAGCCGGTGCCGATGCCGCCCACGCCAAGCGCAATCGCAAAAGCGGGGCGGCCGAACTTCTCCTTCAGCCGCGCCGCAACGAGTCCAACGATACCGGGATGCCAGCCTTCCGATGCCGTCACCACCACGGCGCCCTTCTCTTCCAGTCCGAGTGCCGCCAGCGCCTCCGCCTCGGCTTCGGCAAGCATGTGCTGCTCCATCGCCCGCCGTTCGTGATTCAGCCGGTCCAATTCGGCCGCCATCCGCCCGGCTTCGCTGGCGTCCTCCTCCAGCAACAGATTGGCGCCGAGATCGGCGCGGCCGATGCGGCCTCCGGCGTTGATCCGGGGCCCGAGCAGAAATCCGAGGTGATACGGCTCCGGCGGTCCGTCGAGACGGGCCGCGTCCATCAGGGCAGTCAGGCCAAGATTCTCGCGCCGCCGCAACGAGATCAGCCCCTTCGATACGAAGGCGCGGTTCAGCCCCTTGAGCGGCACCACGTCGGCGACCGTGCCGAGCGCGACCAGATCGAGCGACGACAGCAGATCGGGCTCGCGCAGCGTTCCGTCGAACACGCCGCGCCGGCGCAATTCGCGGTTCACCGCAACCAGCGTCATGAACACGAGACCGACCGCGGCCAGATGATTGAGCCCCGACAGATCGTCGAGTCGGTTCGGATTGACGATCGCCAGAGCCGGCGGAAGCACTGGATCGCATTGATGATGATCGATGACGACCGTATTGAGGCCAAGCCTCTTCGCCTCGGTCAACGGCTCGATCGATGTCGTTCCGCAATCGACGGTGACCAGCAAGGTCGCGCCGCGCCCAGCCAGCGCCCGGATCGCATCGACGTTTGGCCCGTAGCCCTCGAACAAGCGGTCCGGAATGTGGATCGCGGGCTTCAGTCCGAAATGGCGCAGATAGCGCGCCAGCAGAGCCGAAGACGTTGCACCATCGACGTCGTAATCGCCGAAGATCGCCACGTTCTCGGATCGCTGAATCGCATCGGCAAGGCGCGCGGACGCCTCCCGCATCCCGGTCAGCGTCTCGGGATCGGGCATCAGCCGCTTCACCGCCGGATCGAGATAGCTCTCCGCATCGGTGACGCCAACGCCACGGCCCGCCAGAATGCGCGCCAGCATATCGGGCACGCCGTGGCGCTGGGCGATAGCCAGCGCCCCCGCGGTGCCGCGCGCATCAAGCCGGTCGCGCCAGGCGCGGCCACGCGCGGATTTCACCACGCCTAGAAAATAGCGCGGCGCTTCCGGCAATGCGGCAACAGCTGGCAAGGCAGCGGACATCGGAACCGATTCGGGAAAGAGGGCCGCAGCGATTTTGACGGAAACGCTCACGATCCGCCAGCGGAGCCGATTACCGCGGACCTGGCCGCCCCACCCCGCCCATTGCCGATCGATGCGCAGCGCCGGGTTTGCTCAGTCCAGGTGGAACTTGTCGAGTTGGCGGTGCTCGCCGAAAATGCGGCGCACAGTGCCTGTCACGGAGCGCATGACCACCGTTTCGGTCTCGATGATCTCCTTGCCGAACTTCACGCCCGACAGCATCGCACCCGAGGTGACACCGGTCGCAGCGAACAGGCAGTCGCCCTTCACCATGTCCTCGATCTCGTATTTCTTCTTCGCATCCTTGATGCCCATCTTCAGCGTGCGCTCGCGCAACGCCTCGGAATCGATCACAAGCCGGGTCTGCATCTGGCCGCCGATACAGCGCAAAGCCGCTGCCGCGAGCACGCCTTCAGGCGCGCCCCCGGTTCCGAGATAGATGTCGATGCCGGTCCTGGGCTCGGCGCAGTGGATCACGCCGGCGACATCGCCATCCGTGATCAGGCTGACGGCTGCGCCGGTCTTGCGCACCGCCGCGATGATGTCGGCATGCCTGGACCGGTCAAGCAGGATCGCAGTGATCTCCGACGGCTTCACACCCTTTGCTTTGGCGAGACTGAGGATGTTTTCTTCCGGCGGGGCGTCGAGGTCGATGGTGCCTTTCGGGTAGCCTGGCCCGATCGCGATCTTGTCCATGTAGCAGTCGGGCGCGTGAAGCAGCGTGCCGGCATCGGCCATCGCCAGCGTCGCGATCGCGCCGGGCATGTTCTTGGCGCACAACACCGTGCCTTCCAGCGGGTCGACCGCAATATCGACCTTGAACCCGCCCTTGTTTCCGACTTTCTCGCCGATGAACAGCATCGGCGCTTCATCCATCTCGCCTTCGCCAATCACCACCGTGCCGTCGATCGGCAGCTTGTTGAGTTCCCGGCGCATGGCGTCGACCGCCGCCTGATCCGAGGCCTTGTCCCGGCCATGCCCGCGCAGACGCGCCGCCGACACCGCCGCGCGTTCGGTCACGCGCACGATCTCAAGCGAGAGAACGCGCTCCAGCACCTGATTGGGTGCCACGGTGATCGTCGACGCCATATCGCTGCCCCTTTTCCCGCCGGCACAGCCGCCGACTTCTATAGCCCGCCGTGTTCTATCGGTTTTTCTCGATGCGGATCAATTGCGGCTCCTCGGAAATCACCTTGTCGGCCTTTACGGCCGCCAGCGCGCGGCGGACCGCGTCTTCCGTGGTCGCATAGGTGATCAGGATCACGGGAACCGGCCCCGTCGCCGCCTTTGCGTCCTTGCCGCCCTGGGGGCCGGAAGCCGGCGTGACCAGGTGGCGCTGCACAATCGATTCGAGCGAAATCTCCTGTTCCGCGAGCCGGGTCGCGATCGTGGCCGCAGTTCCCGGCTTGTCCACCGCGAGCAAGCGAATGTAATAGCCGCCCTCATGCTTCTGCATCGGCGCCTTGCCGGCCACCGTCAGGCTGTCCGTCGTGCGTCCAAATGGCGCGACCCGCGCACCGCGCGCGATATCGCCGATGTCGGCAACCACCGCCGAGGCCGTCGCAAGCCCCCCCGCCCCGGGTCCGACCAGCGTGATCGGTGCAATGCCGTCGGCGTCGACGGTGACCGCATTGGTCACACCCATCACCTGTGCGATTGCAGAATCCTTCGGCACCATCGTCGGATGGACCCGCTGCTCAATTCCGGCATCGGTTTTCACAGCCACGCCAAGAAGCTTGATGCGGTAGCCCAGTTCGTCCGCCGCCAGAAGATCAGCCGGCGCAATCGAGGAAATGCCTTCGACATAGATGGACTCGGAATCCACCTTTGTCCCGAACGCGATGGAAGCCAGGATCGCAAGCTTCTGCGCCGTATCGAAGCCCTCCACATCGAAGGTCGGATCGGCCTCCGCATAGCCCAGCCGCTGCGCATCCTTCAGGCATTCGGCAAAGGAGAGCTTCTCCTGCTCCATGCGGGTCAGGATGTAATTGCAGGTGCCGTTGAGAATTCCGTAGATGCGCGCGAAGGAATTGCCGGCAAAACCTTCCCGCAGCGTCTTGATGATCGGGATGCCGCCGGCCACCGCCGCCTCGAAATTCAGCGCGACGCCGTTTGCCTCCGCGAGCTGCGCTAGCGCAAGTCCGTGTTTCGCAAGCAATGCCTTGTTCGCCGTGACGACGGACTTGCCCGCGGCCAGCGCCGTCTCGATCGCAGCCTTGGCCGGATCGCCCTCGCCGCCGATCAGCTCAACGAACACATCGATCTCGGGATCGGAGGCAAGTGCCACCGGATCGTCGAACCAGCGAATGCCGGACAGGTCGACGCCGCGGTCCTTCGCCTTGTCGCGCGCGGTCACCGCGACGACTTCGACAGGCCGTCCGCAGCGCGCGGCGAGCTGACCTTCGGCAATCAGTTGGACAACCGATGAGCCGACGGTGCCTAAGCCGGCAAGACCCACCTTCAGGGGCGCGAGCATTCTTCTGATCCGGGAGGGAGAAAAAAGCGGCGCGTCAGCGCCTCGTTGCCAACGGAACGACGTTGTGCAGCTTGTCGATTCCAGTTTCAAGGAAGCGGCGGATGTTGCGCGCCGCCTGACGGATGCGCTGCTCGTTCTCGACCAGCGCAATGCGGACATGGTCGTCGCCATGCTCGCCGAAGCCGATACCGGGCGCGACTGCGACGTCGGCCTTTTCGACCAGTAGCTTCGCGAATTCGATTGAACCCATCTCCCGGAACGGCTCCGGCAACTTTGCCCA
>JAEZBA010000009.1 GCA_023430245.1 Pseudomonadota bacterium | reverse complement strand
ATCAGGAATTGCGCGAGGCCGCGCATCAGCACTTCTTGGGTATACTCGCCGGCCGGCGGCAGCACGTCCTTGCCGTAAAGTCTGGTCTGGATGTCGCCGCGCCGCAGCTCGGTCGCGACCATCTGCTCGATATATTCGGGGAAGCCTTCCTCGACGATCAGCACCGCTTTCTTGTCGGCGCAGAAAGAGCGGATTTCCTGCGGCACTAGCGGATATGTGACGTTGAGGCACAAGACTGGTACGCGGCATTCGCCGAACGTGTCGGCAAGGCCCAGCCGTTCCAGCGCGCGCATCGTGCCGTTGAACAGGCCGCCCTGCGTGATGATGCCGATATCCTTCAGGTCGCCGGGGAAGAACTCGTTCAGCTTTTCGCGCTGGATGAAGTCGCGCGCCGCCGGCATGCGCTGCTCGACCTTCAGCTTCTCGTGGACGAAGGTGACGGGCGGATGAGAGAGCCGCGCGAAGTTATGCGGTGCGGGCGCGGTGCGGCTGAGTTCGGAGATGGCCGGCTTGATATTGTCCTTGGCGGCAAAGGCGCCGGTGACATGGCAAGCGCGAATACGCAGCTCGAGCATGACGGGCGCCTGGCTCGCTTCCGACAGTTCGAAGCCTTTTTCGACGATCCGCACGATGCTCGGCAGGTCCGGTCGCGGATCGAGCAGCCAGATCGAGGATTTCAGCGCGTAGGCGTGCGAGCGCTCCTGGATCACCGCGCCGCCCTCGCCGTAATCCTCGCCGACGATGATCATGGCGCCACCCATGACGCCGGGCGAGGCGAGGTTGGAAAGCGCGTCCGAGGCGACGTTGGTGCCGACAATCGCCTTCCAGGTCACCGCGCCGCGGATCGGGTAGTTGATCGAGGCGCCGAGCATGGCGGCGGCGGCGGCCTCGTTGGTACAGGTCTCGACATGGACGCCGAGCTCCTTGAGGTAATCCTCGGCGTCCACCATGACGTCGAGCAGATGCGAGACCGGCGCGCCCTGATAGCCGCCGACATAGGACACCCCGGATTGCAGCAGCGCCTTGGTCACGGCGAGGATACCTTCGCCGTGGAAGGTCTGGCCCTCGCCGAGCCGCAGGGACTGCACTTCTTTCTTGAATGAACGTTCCATGGTGTTGCTGCCGGGGAGATCGCGCCTGGACCGTATTTAGCAGTTTGGTGCGATTATAAAAGGCAGCGGTTTGGTCCCTCAAACCGCTCGCCGTGGTGCGACAAGCTGCCCACTACATGTGCGATGGCAGCCAGGTCGCCAGGATCGGGAACATGACCAGAATCACCAATCGGATCAGGTCCGTGACGATGAACGGAACCACCCCGTAGAATATGGTCGATATCTTGATGTCCTCGAGCACGCTCTTGATGACGAAAATATTCATGCCCACCGGCGGCGAGATCAGCCCGAGCTCCACCGTCATGACGATGATGATTCCGAACCAGATGGGGTCGAATCCCATCTCCTTGATGAGCGGGAAGATGATCGGGACGGTCAGGATCACGATCGCCAGCGCGTCCATCAGGCAACCGAGCACCAAATACATCAACAGGATCAGGCTGAGCACGCCGTAATCGCCGATGCCGAGGCCGGTCAGGAAGGCGGTCACCTTCTGCGGCGTCTGGGTGATGGTGAGGAAATAGCCGAACAGCAGCGCGCCGATCAGGATGGTGAAAACCGCAGCCGTGGTGCGGGTGGTCTCCAGAAGGCATTGCAGGATCTGCTTGCCCGAGAGCCGCCCACGCAGGACGCCGATGACGAAGGCGCCGCCTGCACCCGCGCCGGCGGCTTCGGTTGCGGTGAACATGCCGCCGTACAAACCGCCGATCACGAAGGCGAACAGGAGCACGGTGGCCCAGACGCTCTTCAGGCTGTCGAGGCGCTCGCTCCAGCTCGACCGTGGACCGGATGGCAGGAAGCCCGGCCGTGTCCAGCCGATGATCGACACGGTCACGACATACATTGTGACGGCGAGGATGCCCGGGATGACCCCGGCGATGAACAGCTTGCCGATATCCTGCTCGGTGATGATGCCGTAGATCGCAAGGACGGTGGATGGCGGGATCAGGATGCCGAGCGTGCCACCGGCCGCGATGACGCCCGCCGAGAAGCTTTCCGGATAATTGAAGCGGCGCATCTCCGGATAGGCCACCCGCGAGAAGGTGGCGGCGGTCGCGACCGAGGAGCCGCAGATCGCGGAAAAGCCGCCGCAGGCGAGAATGGTGGCGATACCCAGCCCGCCGCGCAGATGGCCAATGAAGGAGTTCGCGGCCCGGAACAATTCGCGGCTCATGCCCGAGGTGGTCGCAAACGCGCCCATCAGCAAGAACAGCGGCACCACCGCGTAATTGAAATCGGTCACCGTCCGCATGGTGGTGTGGCCGACAATCTTCAGCGCCGGAGTCATTGAGGTCAGGTAGCCGAAGCCAGTCACGCCGACGAGGCCAAGCGCCATGCCGATCGGCACGCGCAGCAGCATCAGCGTGAACAGCGAGACGAACCCGATTACGGCGACTGCGTCAGTAGACATCGGAATTTCTCACTCGGCCGACTTCGCAACTTCGCTGACCGGCTTCATCAATTCGGGATGGAAAATCAGCCGATAGGTGCGGACGGCAATCAGCAGTACCGCGGCCAGATCGCCGATCCAGGCGATCGCAAAGAACGGCCAGACCGGGATGCGCATGTCGAAGGTCTGCACGTTCGCCTCGTAGGTGGACGCGACCTTGTCGAACAGGGTGTAGGTCTGCACCGAGACCACGAACAGCAGCACCAGCGTTGCGAACACGTCCATCACGCGCTGCCAGTAGGGGCTGACATTGGCCCACAGCAAATCGACGGTGATATGAGTTCCGCGATAGCTGGTGGCGGCAATGCCCCAGAAGATCACGATGCCGAGCAGGAGCTGGCCGAAATCATAGGCGTCGGGGATGGTGTATCCGAAGAAATAGCGCAGCAGCACCGAGATGAAGACGTCGAATGCCACGAGGCCGATGAAAAAGGCGGCCACCCATTCGATCGAATTGATGAAGCCATCCATCCATCTTGTTGCTCTGCTCATCCCCCAACCTCACGGCGCCGTACGAACGGTGGCAAATAGTCCTGGTTCTCTCGGCATAACGGCGGGAGAAGAGTCCCCCGCCGTTGGTTGCATATCGCCTGGAACAGGTGGCGCGATCAATAGGCCGCTTTGAACTTCGAAAGCGAATCCTTCAGTTCTTTCATGACTGCATCCGGATCGCCGCCCGCCTTCTTCACATTGGCTGCCCACGTCTTTTCGAGCGGCTCGGCGGCCTTCTTCCATTCGGCGAGCTGCTCGGGCGTCAGCGCGTAGACCTCGCGGGAGGAATCCGCCTTCAGCTTGCCGATGCCGGCATGCTCATAGTCTGCCCACGGTGCGGCGACCCGCAATGCCCATTCGTTGGTGCAATGATCGTCGATCACCTTCTTCTGCGCCGTCGACATCCGGTTGTAGGTCGTGGGGCTGAAGACGAAGGCGAAGGTGGTCGCGTACATCGGTGCGTCGATGTGATACTTGGTCACCTTGTCGATACCGAACAGCGGCACCGAGCCCCAGGGGAAGGTCACAGCCTCGGCAACGCCCTTTTCAAGGATGTCACGCACTTCCGGCGCGCTGGACTGCACGTTCGAGCCGCCAAGTAGCGAGATATATTGCGCCATGGTCGCATGCGCCGGCCGGACCTTCATGCCCTTGATGTCGCCGGGAACCGTGATCTTCTTCTTCACGGAGTGGAAGGTGCCGGGATCGTGCATGAACGCGAGGCAGAATTTGACGTCCTTCATCTCCTTGTCGGCGTATTTCCGGTACCAGGCGTCGAGTGCCTGCGAGCCGCCCTTGGCATTGGTAACGAGGAACGGCAATTCGCCGGCGCCAATGATCGGGAAGCGGCCCGGCTGATAGCCAGGATTGATGTAGGTCAGGTCGGCAATGCCATCGCGTGCCATGTCGTAATGGTCGAAGGCCTTGCCGAGTTGCTGCGACGGATAGACCTTGAACTTGATGGTTCCGCCCGAGGCCTTCTCGACCGACGAACCCCAGTCTTCCAGCGCCTTCTGCAGCGGGTGGGTGGGCGGCACCCAATGGGCAAGCTTCAGGTCGATGGTCTTGTCCTGCGCCATCGCGGGTGTTGCCAGCGCCAGCAAGGCGCCCGCGGCAACAACCGAGCAAACGGACTTTCTGGATATCATTCGGATGTCTCTCCCTGGGGTCTGTGATCGTGGTTCTTTGTGCCGGCATCTCGCAGCTGCGAAATGTTTCCCGGCATTGTAGGGGAGAATAGTTGGATATAAAACAATTTTCAGTTTGGTCTTTCGACGGATCGATGGGGGATAATTTGGCGCGCGATACGGTCGCCGTGAGCAGTGCCGAAAGCGATGTCAATCCGCGTGCCAACGTGGACGACACCCTTGATTTCGGTCCGTTCGACGACTGGATCGGTTTTAGGCTTCGGATCGCGCAGATCGCCTCTTTCCAATCCTTCGCCCGGCATGCCCAATCCGTAGGCTTGAGCCCGGGACGATTTGCCGCCCTGGCCCTGATCGATCGCAATCCGGGTATCAGCCAGACCGCACTGGCGCGTGCGATCGGCAGCGACAAATCTACGCTGACGCCGGTGCTCGACAACCTGGTCAAGCGCGGGCTGATCAGCCGAGTGCGCACGCGCAGCGACCGCAGGCTCTACGAACTTTCGCTGACCGATGCCGGCCGCAAGGTCATGCGGGCGATGCACGAATGCGCACAGCGTCACGAGAGCGAGCTGGATGCGATCGTCGGACCGGCGGAGCGCGCGCAGTTCGTCAGAACGTTACGGAAGATATCAACGGCGCTGGGATTGTAGACAATAGCCTCGGTGCGGGGGCGACAAGTAGTCAGAACTCGCCGCGGAAGCGTGCCGCCAGCTCCTCCGGCAGCGGATGCGACTTGATCTTGGTCTTGTCGTGGGCTTCGCGCTTCACCCAGGCGCGTGTTTCCTGGCCTTCGACGGCGACCTGGTTGTTCTTACGGATCTGGTGCTTGATCTCGAAGCTGGACCGGCCGACCCGCACGAAGGTCGACTGGATGATGACGTCGTCCCCGAACCGGGTCGGGATGATGAACTTGGCTTGGGTCGCGACCAGCGGATAGCCGTCGAACTCGTAGCGCTTGAGCAGTTCGGCCTTGCTCACGCCGGACGCGGCGGTGATCAGCATGGTGACCGAATGGTCGAACATCGCAAAATAGCGCGGATAGAAAATGATGCCGGCGGGGTCGCAGTCCCCCCACTCGATCCTGACGCTACGGCTATTGCTGAGCATTGACGTATTCTCGCGCAGCGATGCGGGGTGGTTGGACTCCCTCCTCCTGAAAGGAGGAGGGTTGGGGAGCGGGTCGTAACGTGACCCCCGCCCGACCGTCTTCGCTGCGCTCGACGGTCGACCTCCCCCTTTCAGGGGGAGGTAAGGGAAAAAGTCAACGCGGAGCCATCCGGAGCGCACCGTCGATGCGGATGGTCTCGCCGTTCATATAGCCGTTTCGCACGATGAACATCGCCAGATCGGCGTATTCCTCCGGCCGCCCGAGCCGCGGCGGGAACGGCACCGATGCACCGAGGCTCTTTTGAGCCTCTTCCGGCAGCGCGTCGAGCATCGGCGTGTGTAAAATGCCGGGCGCGATCGTCATCACCCGGATGCCGAATTGCGCTAATTCACGTGCCGCCGGCATGGTGAGCGCGACCACGCCGCCCTTCGACGATTAATAGGCGGCC
>JAEZBA010000072.1 GCA_023430245.1 Pseudomonadota bacterium | reverse complement strand
CATCCGGAGTCGCGGGCCGGGGGAGCGCGCCAGTGAAGAATTTTCGGTCCGGGAACGTGAGATCGGCGCCTGAATCCGCGGCCGCGATCGACCGCTTTCGCGCGCAGCACATGTCGCTCGTGGACGGCAGCGGCCCTGATATCGGGCTTGGCGCGAAAATCGACGAATCTGAAAGCCCGCTGATCTGGCTGGCGCGCCGCAAGGGCACCGACGGTCGCTCGCTGATCGAACCGCATCAATTCCAGGCCGGCGAGCGACTTCGAGCCGATTTCACGCGGGCGATGATGATGCCGCAGACCACCACAAACTGGCAGGCGCCGCTGTCCGGGCGCAGATCCGACCAGACAAACGGCCATATTGCCGAGTGGGTCGTCTCAGCGCGTCAGCGAATTCGGCATGCTCTGGATGCGGTCGGGCCCGAGTTCTCCGGTCTTCTGCTGGATGTCTGCTGTTTTCTGAAGAAGCTCGATCTGGTCGAGCGTGAGCGGCAATGGCCAGCCCGCTCGGCGAAAGTCGTACTGCAACTCGCGCTCGAGCGTTTCGCCCGGCATTACGGTTATGCTTCCGAGGTGCGAGGCAAAACGACGGCAACGATCAGGACATGGGCCGCCGAGGCGGGTTCCGATCCGGCACCCGCCGATGGTTAGGCAGCGAGCGCAGCGCGCGCGTCGGACTGGATGCGATCGACCATAGCGCGGAAGCCGTTCGAGCGCTGCGGCGTGAGATGCTCGCGAAGCCCGAGTTTCTCGAACAGCGCCTGTGCGTCGGTCGAAAGGATGGAGCGGGCCGGCTTTCCGGAATAGAGCGCGAACAGGATTGCGATCAGCCCGCGCACGATATGGGCGTCGCTGTCGCCCTCGAATTCGAGAACCGGGCCGTCCGCGCCGTCCGGCCGGGTCCTGGTCGTCACCCAGACCTGGCTCGCGCAACCGCGAACCTTGTTGGCTTCGCTCCGCGCGTCGTCCGGCAAGGCGGGCAGCGAGCGGCCGAGCTCGATGATGTAGCGGTAACGGTCGTCCCACTCATCAAGCAGCTCGAAATTATCGGTGATCTCGTCGATCGTCATCGGCACGTGTCCCGTCTCATGCGGCCAGATATAGGCAGCCGCACGCGTCGGGGAAAGCGCCGCAATTTGCGCAGGCGTCAGGCGGGACGGCGCGGGTCCCGCTGCGGCAGCGGAGGCCGCCATTCCGGCTGCAGATCAGCCGGGGTGAGGGTGTGCTGCGACGGCGTCGAATGCCTAGCCTGTGTGCGTGGAACCGAGCCGGTCGAGGCCGGCGACATGCTGTCGTGTAGCAGGTCGAACAGATAGCGCGCACCGGCCTGGGCCCGCTGCCCCAATGCGATCGCGGCCTGGCCGCCGACCTCGCACGCGGATGGCTGGCGGCCGCAGAATCCGCCGAGATCGGACACCGCGGCGGTGGCGGCATTCACCGCATCGGCGGCGCCGATTCGTGGTTCCTGATCCTTCGGCCGGTAGTCGCCGCTCGGCAGCAGCACGAGCACTATGCTGAGCCAGAATGCCACTCGCAACAGAAAGAACATGGCCCTTACGCTCCCCACGGCTCGATCGGCCGTTTATGCGCACGGTGTAGCAAGGGCGGTTGAAAAGCCGGTTGGAGATTTGGGACTTATTCGAAGCGAATAAGAGTCGATTTTGATTACAATTTGAATCGAATTCGCGCGAAAGCTGCGTCGAGGCCCGTGACGTCGGCTTTTCCGGAACACCGTAAAGGATTGCGATACCGTCCGTGGAAACCAAGCATTCACCATGCCGCGACGACGCGGCGCGAGAGGCCGATTTGCGCGACAGTGCGGCACGCCTGCCACCGCCAAAGTCCGTTCCCTTAGCGTTCGCTTAAGCGGCGTCTGACACGATCCCCTGCAAATGGGGAGTGCGTCGGCCGGCAACGAGCTGACGTAAGTTGAGTGTGTTGAGTTTCGTCCAGCCGCTTCGTGCGTATATCGACAGCCTGGTGCATCCGTCCGTTCAGCAGGAACCGCTGACCGCGACACGGCATCGTGCCTTCATCGCGTCACGTGTGCTGGGCTCGCTGGTCGCGCTTGCGGCATTCCCGGTTTATCTGGCCATGCGCGGCGTGCCGAGCGCGCTCGAAATCGCGGTGTTCGCATGGCTCGTGGTCCCGCTTCTGACTGCATTCTATCTGTCCCGGACCGGACGCTATGAGGCCGCTCATATTGCCTCGTCCTTCTCGCTGACCGGTCTCGTCTTTGTTGTCGCCTATCAGACCGGTGGCATTTCGTCCTTTGCAGCGATCTGGCTTGTGGTCGTGCCGATGGAGGCGGCGTTGTCGGCCTCCCGCCGGGTCGTAACGATGGCATCCATATTCGCACTGGCTGCCGCCGCTGCGTTGCTGACGATGCAGCAACTTGGCCTGACGCCCGCCTCGACGATCTCAGATCACGCCGGCCTTGCCGCACTCGGGATCGTTTCCGCCGCGCTCTATGCCACGGGACTGGCGCTCGGCGCGGAAACGCTCGCGCGGACCAGCTACCGGCTCCTCGATGCGGAGGAAGAGCGCTACAGCCTGCTCGCGCGCAACATGACCGATGTGATCACCCGGCATGGCCGCAATGGCGCGGTGCTATTCGTCTCTCCCGCGGCCCAGGCGCTGTTTGGCGCGCGGATCGAGGACCTGATGGGGCACGGTTTGTTCGATCGTGTCCATGTTGCCGATCGTCCCGCTTATCTGACGGCGCTCGCCGATGCCGCACAGGGCGAGCAGCAATCGGTCGAATTCCGGGTGAAGCGCTCGCACGCAAGCGACGAGGCCGGAATCGCGTTCGTATGGGTGGAGATGCGCTGCCGGCCGTTCGAACAGACGGCAGGCGCGCCACGCGAGGTCGTGGCGGTGATGCGCGACATTTCCGAGCGTAAGCTACAAGAGCAGGAACTCGACTCTGCGCGCTTGGAGCTGGAGCGCGCGAATGCGGCGAAGACGCGTTTCCTCGCCACCATGAGCCACGAGTTGCGCACGCCGCTGAATGCGATCATCGGATTCTCCGACATGCTGGCGAACGAGCAGCAGATGCGCCTCGATGCGACGAAGCGGCAGGATTATGCGCGGCTGATCAACGATTCCGGCAGCCATCTGCTGGCTGTCGTGAACGGCATTCTCGACATGTCGAAGATGGAAACGGGTGATTTCGAGATCACACCCGAGCCGTTCGCGCCGGCCAAGGTGGTCAGCAATTGTTGTGACATCCTCGCGTTGCGCGCACGCGAAGCCGGTATTGACCTGGTGATGCGCCATGGCAGCGAATTCCAGGACATCGTGGCCGACAAGCGCGCGTTCAAGCAGATCATGCTCAATCTCCTGTCCAATGCGATCAAGTTCAGCGATCGCGGCGGCCGCGTGGTCATCGCGTCGCGGGTCGAGAATGGCCAACTGGTGGTATCGGTCGAGGATAACGGCGTGGGAATCGGCGCGGCCGATCTTCCAAGCATCGGCAATCCGTTCTTCCAGGCGCGGTCAGCCTATGACCGGCGTCACGACGGCACCGGACTTGGGCTCTCGATTGTGAAAGGACTGGTGTCGCTGCACGGTGGCGACATGCGGGTGCGAAGCGAACTCGGAAAGGGAACGGCCATATCGATACATCTCCCGCTCGATTGCGAGACGACAGCAGCGCTACGCAAGAAGGCTGGCGCTCCGACACCGCTGATCCTGGCCCGGAAGCACAACGAAGACATCGAAGACCTCAAGGTGCGGAAAAGTGCGTAAGGCGTCACGAAAAGGCGCTTCGATGGCGCTCGAGGCGCCCCAACCGCCGGCGGTGCATGGCTGGCGCAAGGATGCGATCGCGGCCGTCGTTGCGGCGCTGGCGCTGTCGGTCGTGATTGCGAACGCGGCATTCTTGCAGACCGGACGGCACCCGGCGCCATTG
>JAEZBA010000069.1 GCA_023430245.1 Pseudomonadota bacterium | reverse complement strand
ACGATGTCGCCGGTGTCGTGCCAGCCTTCCGCCGGCCGTTCCAGAACGCCGGGATTCTCGGCGCGCAGATAGCCGAGCATGACATTCGGCCCCTTGACGAACAAACGGCCGCCCTCGTCCACGCCCTCGACCTTCTCCAGCCTGGCCTCCATGCCGGGAAGCAGCCGGCCGACGGTGCCGAATTTATTGAACATCGGAGTGTTGAGCGCGAGCGCTGGCGCAGTTTCGGTCACGCCATAGCCTTCGAGAATCCGGATGCCGAACTTCTCCAGGTAAATCTGCCGCGTCGAGTCGCGCACCGGTTCGGCGCCCGCGAGCATGTAGCGGATCGACCGGAAGTCGTACGGGTTGGCAGACCGTGCGTACCCGTTGAGGAATGTGTCGGTGCCGAACATGATGGTGGCATTGGTGACATAAACCAGCTCCGGCACGGTGCGGTAATGCAGCGGCGACGGATAGAGGAAGATCGGCACACCCGACACCACCGGCAGGATCACGCCCACCGTCAGTCCGAAGGAATGGAACACGGGCAGGATGTTGAACACCTTGTCCATGCGGTTGAAATCGATGCGCGCGCGGGCCTGCGCCGCGTTGGTGAGGATGTTGCGGTGGGACAGGACCACGCCCTTCGGCACACCCTCCGATCCTGACGTGAACAGGATCGCCGCCCAGTCATCCGGCTTCCGCCGCACAATCGGCTTCTTGTAGCTCAGCAGTCCGGCGAGCTTGTCGAACGTACCGACCGTCGCGCGGACATCCTCCAGATAGACGAACCTGACCTCCGCCGACATTTTCTCGACCAGCGGCTCGAGCTTGCCGCGCTCGATGAAGGTGCGCGACGTCACCACCGTGGACACCCCTGCCGCGCGGCAGCCGGCGAGAATATTGGTGGCGCCGGCGGTGAAATTGATCATCGCCGGGACACGGCCGGCCGACATCAGCCCGAACAGAGTGACGACCGCACCGTTCGCATTCGGCAGCATCACGCCGAGCGGCTTGCCCGGCTCGGCAAGCGGCATCAGTTTCTTGCCGAGGATACGGGTGCCGAGCAGAAGCCGCTTGTAGGTCAGCGAGCCGGTCACGAGGTCTTCGGTCGCAACGGTTTTCATGCCGTGCTCTTTCGCCGCCTCGATCAGCGCGTCGACAATGGTCCGGTCGGTGCTCGTGGTCTCGTAGATCATGTTCGACATGACGTCGTAGAGCGCCGCGCCTGCCGCACGACGCCGCGCCTTGCCGCGCAATGCGGGGTCGAGATTGAGCTTGGTCGGCTCCAGCACCGTGACGCGGACCTTGGGGAAGAGCTGCTTGCGGATCTGGTAGCCCTTCAGCCGCGTCAGATAAGAACGCTCGAGACCCTCGATGCGGATCGGAACGATCACCGCATCCGATTTGTCGGCGATCAGGCCGGCGCCGTCATAGACCTTCATCAGCGAGCCGGTCATGGTAAGCCGGCCCTCGGGGAAAATGATCAGGGTCTCGCCGCTGGCGACCGCCTGAATCAGCGTGCGGGTCGCCATCGGTTTCAGCGGATCGATCGGCAGCGCGCGCGTCAGGCGCGTGAACGGCTTGACCCACCATTTCTGCGCCATGGTCGTATCGATGGCGAAAAGCGGATCGCGGCCAAGCAGCGAAAGCGCGATGCCGGCATCGAGGAAGCTGACATGGTTGAGCGCGAGAATCACATTCGGCTGCTTCACCTTCTGCAGATTCTCGAGACCGATCACTTCGGCGCGGAAGAAGGCGCGATAGATGATGGACAGCGCGTCGGCGAACGGCCGCGTCGGCATGGTGAAGGCGATCAGCACCGCAACGATCGCGTTCGCGACACCGAGCCCGATGAACAGCGTCGGCGTGGTGACGCCGCCAAGCCCCTGCAGCATCGCAACGACCAGCGTGGCGACCGTCATGAACAGCGCATTGAGAATATTGACCGCCGCAACCACGCGCGCGCGCCGGTCGGCGCCGGCCCAGGCCTGCACGGCAGCAAAAGCCGGCACGATGAACAGGCCACCGCCGATCGCGAGACCGGCCAGTGCAATCGCGGCATTGATTCCGCGCGGAGTGCGGAACACCTCGGCCGGTCCCATGAGTTGGGTCGCCGGCGGCGCGCCATAGAGCGACCAGCCCATGAACAGCGCAAAGCCAGCCAGCAGCAGCGCACCGAGCAGCGTCGGCAGAAGAATGATGCGTCCGCTCGCCAGGAAAGCCGCAAGGCCCGAACCGACCGCGACCGCGATCGAGAACACCGCCAGATAGGCGGTCACCGTATATTCGTCACCGCCAATGATGTTCTTGACCGATGGCGGCAGGAGCGACAGCACGACCACGCCGGCGAGCCAGAACCAGCTCGTGACCAGCGCACCCCACCAGAGCCGCCCGTCGCTGCGCAGATCCTTGATCAGCGTCCAGGTCGAGGTGGCGATATTCTTGTTGATGATCAGATTGGGCGCGGCTTCGCCCGTGCGCGGGATCAGAAGCGCCGAGACCCAGCACAAGAGCGCAAAGGTCATCACCAGCACGGAGAACACAGCCGGGCTGCCTCCGCCCTTGGCGGCGATGCCGCCGACGATCGTGCCGAGCAGGATGGCGATGAAGGTCGCGCCCTCGACCAGCGCATTGCCCGCGGGCAATTCGCGGCGCGCCAGATGATCGGGCAGAATGCCGTATTTGATCGGCCCGAACAGCGCGCCGATCACGCCGAAGCCGAACAGCGCAACGAACAGAATAGTCAGGGACAGGACCGGCGGCGCATCGGGATTTTCGCCCGCATGGATCACAAAGCCCAGGACCGCGATCCCGGCGACGCCGATCTCGACGAATTTCAGACGCCGCGCCACCACCGCCTTGTCGTAGCGGTCCGCGACCTCGCCGCCGAGCGCCGACAGGAAGAAGTAGGGCGCGATAAACACGGCACCCGCGAGGGTGATCAGGGCCTCGCCGCCGGACCCCATATGGAACAGGATCAGAAAAACGATCGCGTTCTTCAGGAAGTTGTCGTTGAAGGCGGAAAAGAACTGGCACCAGAACAGCGGCGCAAAACGCCAGGACAGCATCAGCGGCTTCGACGATTCGGCCATGCGCGTCAGTCACCCGATGTTGTGCAAACTGGTTTTATCTTAGCAGGTCAGGCCCGCCGCCGGTATGACGGAAAAAGGCCGCCCGGCGGGCTTCACAAGGTCCGATCACCGGGACGCCCCGGCGCTACACGGAGCGCGCCAGCACCGTCGGCTGCTTCATGCAATCCTCGTCGACGCCATTATGCAGCTTGAACTGACTGAAGCCCACATGGCTCGCGGGTGAACCCGACACCACCACGAGATAGGCGAACTCGGTCCGGTGCCGCTTGGCGTCGCTGAAAACCTCGTCATATTCGGCCCAACCCCAGATCAGCAGTTTGCCCTGCAGGTCGCGGACCTGGCGCAGGATCGCCGGTTCCATCCCGATGATCGGCGACAGCGCGGTGGCACGCGGCCCAACTATCAGCGGCTTGTAAGAATCGTAGGACAGGATGCGGTTTCCGAGTTCGTCAAAATCGGCGAAATCAAAATCCGCCGGCACCGAGCGATCGAAATATTTCCAGTTCACATGGCCACGCCCGTTTCGGGTCGGGGTGGTGCCGGTATTCTCCCAGATCGGCTGAATCGTGCAGGTCTGGATCTCGTCGTTCAGCGGATTCTTGGTCAGCGCCACCTGGAATTCGCGCAGCGAGACATAGGCGCGCTGCGCCGAGATCAGCCCTTCATTGACGAGGCTGGCCGTGCGATCGGACGAACGCACCGCCCGCAGCATCCACAGGCCCTGGAAAACGGTCGCCAGAAGCAGAAACGCGGCAAAGCCGATCAGCAGCACATCGGTGACGCGGATATCGCACAGGAACCGGTTCCGCCAGCTCATAGTCTGTGCCCGCGGCTGCGGGGTGGCCTGCGTCTTCCACAGCAGCGCATCGAGGCTGTCGCGGGTCAGGACCGCGCGCTCAACCGCGGCGCCCAAGCCGTCTTGCTGGAAATGAATTGGGAGCCGTGACGGCGTCCGGGTCTGCTCTGGTGCCGGCGCCGGCTCAACCGCGCAGACAGTGGACAGGAACACGACCGACCCCGCGATCGCAGCCAGCGCGACCAGCGCCGAAATCAGAAATGCACTGATAGTTTTCATTTGCAGGAACGCCTGGCGGTGCCGCTCGACCAGTCATGGATAGCGCCGCGAGGCCCCCCGCGACGGAAGTGACGTTAGAGAGCGGACCCGGATCAGTCAAACCGATACCGCCACCGGACCGGGACATTGGGGCTCCGAGATTCGCGCCGCACATGGCTGCAACTCGATCCGCGCCATAGCCACGAGGGGACCGACCTTGTATCGGGAAGGTCAAACGAATCGGATCGTGCCTTGCCGGACCAACACGCTCGCGCCGGGTTGTCGGCGACCGCCCTCGGGGTCCTGTGCGGGATTGCCGCCTCGATCTGCTGGGCGATCGGTTTCGTAGCCGGCAAGCACGGAATCGCCGCTGGGCTGACCCCTCCCGATCTTGCGTTTCATCGCTTCGTCTGGTCCGGGATCCTCGTCATCCCGCTGGTGGCGCGGGCCGGCCTGGCCGATCTCGGCGGACTCGGGTGGGGCCGCGGATTGATCATCCTCGTTCTGGCGGGTCCGCCACAGGCGCTGCTGAACTACACCGGGCTGACGCTCGCGCCGCTGGGACACGGCGCAGTCATCCAGCCCGGCTCGGCTGCGCTGGGTGGATTGCTGCTGGCTTTTCTGGTCCTCCGCGAGCCGCTGACCCGGGCCCGCGTTATCGGCGTCATCGCAATCCTGCTGGGCCTCCTCGTGCTGGCCGGCGAGGCCATCACCGCGATTCGTGGCGGCGCGATCACCGGCGACCTGATGTTCTGCATGGCCGGATTGACATGGGCCACCTTCACGATCTGCCTGCGCGGATGGCGCACCAGCGGATTGCTCGCAGCGCAGGTGGTCGGCGTGCTGTCGCTGGTCGTGTATGTGCCGGTCTACGCGATGCTGTTCGGCTTCGAACACATGATCGCGGCTGGACTGACGGAGAACCTGATCCAGGTCGTCGCTCAGGGCGGCTTCGCCGGCCTGCTCGCGCTCTATCTGTTTGCGCGCGCGGTGACCGCGCTCGGTGCCGGACGCGCATCGATGTTTCCGGCACTGGTACCGCCGATGACGATGCTGATCGGATTTCTGGCGATCGGCGAAGTGCCGACGATCCCGCAACTCGTCGGGCTTGCGATCGTGGTGGTGGGCTTCCGGTTTGCGCTTAAGCCTTAAGGCGGCCAGAAATCGCGCGCCGGAACGAATGCACCAAAGTCACTGCGCCTTGCAAAGCGTCGCTTTTCGCTTGGGCCGCTTCAGGGTCGCTTCCTGACCCTTGATCCAGAATGACACGCCACTCTTGGCGTAGCGGGCGCCCGATGCCGAAAGCCTTTGCGGCAACGCATAAGAATGCCCGTCGAATTGCAGCCGCATCCTGTTGTCCCCTCGATAGAAGGCCGCCGAGACCGGGGTGCCATCCGCACAGCTATAGCTGACAAAAATCACCTGGGCGTGCGCTGCCGTCGCGCAAAGGACAAGGAGCAAGCCCAAACCCAGGCACTTTGTGAATCCGGCTGTCATTGCGCTACGCCGCTTTCCGTGTCGATAGAAACTCGCCCATGCGATCGAGGGCCTTGAGAATATTCTCGGTTGAGTTGGCATACGATAGCCGAACATAACCCTCTCCGAGAATACCGAAATCCGGGCCACCGATAATCGCAACGCCGGCATCTTCCAGCAGCGATGAGGCCAGCGCCTTCGCTTTCCAGCCGGTCTGCTTGATGTTCGGGAAAGCGTAGAACGCACCCTTGGGTGTCGCGCATGAAACTCCGGGAAGCTTGTTCAGGCCATTGACCACGACCTTGCGGCGGCGGTCGAATTCCGCGACCATCTTCGTGACTTCGTCCTGAGGCCCGGTCAGCGCGGCCAGTCCCGCATATTGCGCCGACGCGTTCACACAGGAATGCAGGTTGACCGCAAGCTTGCGTGCATAATCATACAGCTTGCCCGGCCAGACCGCATAGCCGAGCCGCCAGCCGGTCATCGCGTAGGTTTTGGACCATCCATTGAGCAGGATCAGCCGGTCGCGGATCGACGGATAGGACAGCAGGCAGACATGCTGCTCGCCGTCATAGACCATGTGGTCGTAGATTTCGTCCGACATCACGGCGACATCGGGGAAGCGTTCTAGCCCCGCTACCAGCTTGTCGATCTCGGATTTCGGGGTGACGCCGCCGGTCGGATTGGCCGGTGAATTGACGATCAGAAGCCGCGTTTTCGGCGTGATCAGCTTCAGCGTTTCGTCGGCCGAAAATGCGAAACCGTTTTCCTCGCGAATTGGCACCGGCACCGGATTGGCGCCGGTGAACTCGATCATCGAGCGATAGATCGGAAAGCCTGGATCGGGATACAGGATGTCCACGCCGGGCTCGCCGAACATCATGATCGCCATGAACATGGTCGGCTTGCCGCCCGGCATGATCATGACCTCATCCGGCGACACCTCCACCGCATAACGCTTGTGCAGGCCGGCGGCCACCGCCTCACGCAATTGCGGAATGCCGGTGGCCGGCGTGTAGCCGTGATGACCGTCGCGCAATGCCTTGATCGCGGCTTCGACGATGAAATCCGGGGTCCGGAAATCCGGCTGGCCGATGCCAAGGTTGATGACATCGCGACCCTGCGCGATCAGCGTATTGGCGCGCGCCAGCACGGCAAAGGCATTCTCCTCGCCGATCCGGTCGAAGGCCGCGATGGTCCGAAGCATGGCATTCCTCAAATTGATGATTATCTGCTCCGCCATCATGAGAAACTGCGTTCTCCCGGGCGTCAACCCACCGGCGCCAGAACGTTCATTGCCTCCAGCGCCGCGATTATGCGAAAAGTCCTGCCATGACCGTCTGGCTTGAACTGGCCATCGTCGTCGGACTGATCCTGCTCAACGGCTTCTTTGCAATGGCGGAACTGGCGATTGTGTCCTCGCGGCGCATCCGCCTCCAGCAGATGGCGGAAGCCGGCAACAAGGGCGCCGCCCGCGCGCTTGCGCTCGCCGAAAATCCGGGACGATTTCTCTCCGGGGTCCAGGTCGGCATCACGCTGATCGGCATCCTGTCCGGCGCCTATGGCGGCGCGACGCTGGGCGCGCGGCTTGGCTCCGTGCTGAACGAATATCCGATCTTTGCGCCGCGCGGCGAGGAGGTCGCTTTCATCCTTGTGGTCATTGCCATCACCGCACTCTCAGTGGTGGTCGGAGAACTGGTGCCGAAGCGTATCGCGCTGCTGCAGCCGGAGCGCATCGCGGCAATCGTTGCCGGCCCGCTGCAAATCCTGGTGCTGATCGCACGCCCGCTGGTCTGGTTTCTGGAAACGTCAACCGCACTGCTGCTCAGGCTTCTTCGCATCCCGGAAACGAAGGCCGACGCGGTCACCGAGGAGGAGGTCAGAATTGCGATCGCCGAAGGCACCGAAGCCGGCGTGATCGACGAGGTCGAAGAGAAGATGATCCACGGTGTGCTCGCGCTCGCCGATTCGTCCGTCGCCTCGGTCATGGTGCCGCGACCGGACGTCTACTGGATCGATCTCGCGGACACCCAGGACACCATCGAGCGCGAAATCGCCGATTGTCCGTATTCCCGCATCGTCGTGGCGCGCGACGGCGATCTTGGACGGCCACTCGGGGTCGTCCAGAAAAAGGACCTTGTCGGCGATCTGATCTCCGGGCGCGGGATCAGTGTCGAGGAGCGGTTGATCCAGCCTGCATTCGTGCCAGAGACCATGCCGGTGCTGCGGCTGCTGGAAACCTTCAAGGTTTCCCCCTACCACATCGCCTTCATTGTCGACGAGTATGGCGACTTCCTCGGGATCGCGACGCTGAACGACGTACTGGAAGGTATCGCCGGCGACCTCGGCGACGAGCACGAGCAACATCCGGAGAACATCGTACAGCGACCGGACGGATCATGGCTGGTCGACGGACGCGCGCCGGCATCCGATCTGATCGACAAGCTCAAGCTGCCGGATTCCAGTGGCGAATTTCACACCGCGGCGGGCTTTGCCCTGGAACGGCTGGCGCATATCCCGGTCGAAGGCGAGACCTTCGAAATTCCGGGCTGGCATGTGGAAGTTCTCGACATGGATGGCAAGCGGATCGACAAGCTGCTGTTTACGCCGATCACCAAGCCGTCCGACGATTAGCGGTTCGACGCTAGCATTCGCATCCCTCTCGGCGGACTCGTTACGGATGTTCGCGTCAAAACCAACCTTCGAAGGGAACAGATCCGCCCCGAGCCCGTTATCTTCGTTTGTCCTGCGCGGAAGAGGCGATGACCGACGTTACAAAACGCAAATTGCGCTCGCAGCTCTGGTTCGACAATCCGGACAACCCTGGAATGACCGCGCTTTATATCGAGCGCTATCTAAATTACGGGCTGACGCTTGAAGATCTTTCCGCCGGCAAACCGATCATCGGCATCGCTCAGACCGGCAACGACCTCTCACCCTGCAACCGGCATCATCTCGAACTGGCGAAGCGCGTGCGCGAAGGGATCCGCGAGGCTGGCGGCATACCCTTTGAATTCCCGATGCATCCGATTTTCGAGAATGCCCGTCGGCCGACCGCCGCGCTCGACCGTAACCTCGCCTATCTCGGCCTTGTCGAGGTACTTTACGGCTATCCGCTCGATGGCGTGGTACTGACGACTGGATGCGACAAGACCACGCCCGCCGCGCTCATGGCCGTCGCAACCGTGAACATCCCAGCCATCGTGCTGTCGGGCGGGCCGATGTTAAACGGCTGGCGCAACGGCGAACGCTCAGGCTCAGGCACGGTGATCTGGCAGGCGCGCAAGGATCTCGCGGCCGGAAAAATCGACTATCGCGAATTCCTCGCGTCCGTCGCATCTGCCGCACCTTCGATCGGGCATTGCAACACCATGGGCACCGCTTCGACGATGAATGCGCTCGCGGAGGCGCTTGGCATGTCGCTGCCGGGTTGCGCCGCGATTCCCGCGGCCTATCGCGAGCGTGCACAGATCGCCTATGACACCGGCCGTCGCGCGGTGGAGATCGTGCATGAGGACCTGAAGCCGTCCGACATCATGACGCGCCAGGCATTCGAAAATGCGATCGTATCCTGCTCGGCCATTGGCGGTTCGACCAATGCACCGATCCACATCAACGCAATCGCCCGCCATGTCGGAGTCGAACTCCCGATCGATGATTGGGAGCGGATCGGATACGACGTCCCGCTTCTCCTCGACATGCAGCCGGCCGGCAAATATCTCGGCGAGGAGTACTATCGCGCCGGCGGCCTGCCCGCCGTACTGCATGAGTTGATATCGGCTGGACGCATCCATGCCGATGCGCGGACGATCAACGGAAAGACCATCGGCGAAAACGTTCGCACCGCCAAGGCACAGGATTCCGATGTAATCCGTCCCTACCGGCAACCTTTGAAGCGCGATGCCGGCTTTCGCGTTTTGCACGGCAATCTGTTCGACTTCGCGATCATGAAGACCAGCGTCATTTCGGACGACTTCCGGAGTCGCTATCTCTCGAACCCGAACGACCCGGACGCGTTCGAAGGCCGCGCCGTGGTGTTCGACGGACCGGAAGATTATCACGCCCGGATCGACGATCCGTCGCTTGAAATCGACGAAAGCACCATCCTGGTCATCCGCGGCGTCGGACCGATCGGCTATCCTGGCTCCGCCGAGGTGGTGAACATGCAACCGCCGGCCGCACTCATCAAATGTGGCATCGAGGCGCTTCCCTGCATCGGCGACGGCCGTCAATCCGGAACCTCCGGCTCGCCTTCGATCCTCAATGCCTCACCGGAAGCGGCTGCAGGCGGCGGCCTAGCCCTTCTCGCGACCGGTGACCGTCTGCGCATCGATTTGCATAAGGGCACGGCCGACATGCTGGTCCCGGAGGCCGAGCTGGCACGCCGCCGCGCCGCGCTGGAGCAGGCGGGAGGCGTCCCGATTCCGAAGAGCCAGACTCCGTGGGAGGAAATCTTTCGCGCCACCGTGATGCAGATGGCGGATGGGCAAGTCATCCGGGGCGCCGACAGGTATCAGCGCGTGGCACAAAAGAGCGTTCCGCGCGACAACCACTAGTGGCTTTCAGACTGCGAAAACGCGCCCCGATCGTCAGCGTCGCACGCTGTCGATAGTGTTTGACTTGCCCCCCGCCTCCCGCCGATGCTTACGGCACAAAATAAAACAAAGCCGCGATATGCGGCATCGGGAGGAAAACATGAACCTGCGAAGTCTTGTGGGCTCGCTTGCGGTTGCCGCATTGGTGACGACGGCGAGTACGGCATCAGCCCAGGAAACGATCCGGCTGCGGATCGCGTCCGGCCATCCGCCGGTGAACACTTACGTCAACCTGATGCAGAATTTCTTCGTGCCCGAAGTCACCAAGCGGGTGGCGGCGAGGACAAAGCATAAGATCGAGTTCGTCGAGGGTTACGGCGGCGCCATGGTGAAGGTGGCCGACACGCTGGAAGGTGTGCAGTCCGGCATTATCGATATCGGCGGCTATTGCTTCTGTTTTGAGCCGTCCAATCTGCCGCTGCATGCTTTCCAGGTGATGCTGCCGTTCGGCACGATGGACCCGGTCGCCAGCGTGAAGATCGCGCGCGAGGTCTATGACCAGGTGCCATTCATGTCGAAGGTGTTCGAGGACAAATACAGGCAGAAGCTGATCGCGCTGATTGCCGACAACGGCTACAACCTCGGCACCAATTTCGAATGGAACAGCGTTGCCGACCTGAAGGGTCAGAAGCTCGCGGGTGCCGGCCTCAATCTGAAGTGGCTGGAATTTGCCGGTGCCACACCGGTTCAGTCGTCGCTGCCGGAGGCCTACACGGCCATGCAGACCGGCGTCTACAATGGATGGATCATGTTCCCATCCGGCTGGGTGAACTTTAAGCTGTTCGAGGTCGGCAAATTCTACACCGAGATCGGCTTCGGCGCGATCACCTGGCACGGCCTGACCATCAACAAGGCGCGCTTCGACAAGCTGCCGAAGGAAGTCCAGGACATCATCCTCGAAGTCGGCAAGGAATACGAGGCGATGACCGGCACCGTAAACCAGGCGAATTATCCGAAGCAGCTCGAAGACCTGAAGTCCAAGGGCACCAACGTCCGCAAACTGCCCGATAGCGTGCAGGCCGACTGGGCCAAGTCGCTTGCGGCATGGCCGAAGGAGAAGGCCAAGGAACTGGACGCGCAGGGCCTACCGGCGACACAGGTTCTGGAAGCCACGCTGGCTGCGGCCGAAAAACACGGGCACAAATGGCCGGTGCGCTACAGCGTGAAGTGAGACGCAGATCGACGCATACAATGCGCCGTCGCCGTTACGCTGAGGAGCTCGCTCGACGTCGTCGAGCGAGCACTAACAGGCGACGGCTAGGTCAGCCTCTGGATAGCGTCCGGGAGGCAAGGCACAATGCTTGAACAATTCGTCACCCGCCTCGTCCATTCGCTGCTCGCAGTTGCGGCCGCGATCATCTTTCTACTGAGCTTTCTCGTCGTCGCCGACGTGATCGGGCGCGGCGCGTTCAACTCACCGGTGAAGGGGACGCCGGAAATCGTCTCCATGTCGATCGTGATCATCTGCTTTCTGCTCGCGGCCTACGCCATCCAGAGCGGCGCCATGCTGCGCACCGACGTGATCGTCTCGCTATTCGGACGGCGCGGTTATGCTTTCGCCGATCTCGCCTCCGGCCTGCTCGGCGCCGGCTTTTTCCTGCTGATCGTGTGGGGCAGCTTCGAACCTGCTTTGCATGCGTGGACCAGCAACGAGTTCGAGGGTGAAGGCGCATTGCGCGTGCCGGTCTGGCCGGCGCGCTATGTGGTCATGCTGGGTTCGGCGCTTGTGGTTGCGATCTATCTCGGCCAGGCGCTGCTCGCTTTTCTCGCCCTGATACGTCCCGACAACGCTCCGCCGCCAAAGCCTTCCGCGCACTGATCGGGACACGAGCGATGTTCGGCCACAGCGAAATGATCCTGGTCATCGTGGTGTTGCTGGCACTGGTATTTGCCGGTGTCCACATCGCGATCGCGCTTGGCGTAACCGCCGCGATCGGCATCTATCTGATGCTTGGCGACATCGAAGTGGTGCGGACCTTCGTCGCCAACACGGCCTATGAAGCGCTGCGCGATTACGTGTTCGCGGTGATCCCGTTATTCATGCTGATGGGCGATTTCCTCGCCAAATGCGGTGCTGCAACCGATCTTTACACGCTTGCGCACCGGCTCAGCCGCTGGCTGCCCGGCAGGCTTGCAGTCGCGACCATCATCGCCAATGCGATTTTCGCTTTCGTCACCGGCGTCAGTATCGCCGCCGCGGCCGCCTTCTCCCGCATCGCCTATCCGGAGATGCGCCGCTACGGATACAATCGTCAATTCGCACTTGGCTGCATCGCCGGCTCGTCCTGCCTCGGCATGCTGATTCCGCCATCTGTGTTGATGATCGTCTGGGGTGTGCTGACCGAGCTTTCGATCGGCAAACTGTTCCTTGCCGGCGTGCTTCCGGGGCTGCTGCTTGCGTTCGGCTTCTGCGCCTATGTCGTGATCGCGGCGGTGGTCAATCCAGCCCTGGTGGGCGGCGCAGGCAACGCGGTCCGCGCAGCACCGCTCGGCGCGGCGGTCGCCGCTTCGCCGGACGACGAGGACGACCGGCCGCTCGGAGCGCTATTGTTCAGCACCGGTCTGGTGCTCGCTCTGATCGCGGGCGTGCTCGGCTCGATCTGGCTCGGGCTCTGCACGCCGACGGAGGGCGCCGGCGTCGGCGCTGTCGGCGCGCTGATCCTGGCGCTGATCAAGGGCATCACCTGGCGCGAAATCTGGCAGGTGGTTCTGAATGTCGGGCGCACCTCCGGACCGCTGCTGCTGCTCCTGTTCTGCGCGCAGCTTTACTCCCGCGTGCTCTCGATGACCGGCTTCACCGAAACCGCCAAGACATTCCTCCTCGGCACCGGACTCGGCCCGACCGGCATCCTGGCTGTCATGCTGCTGATCTGGTTCGTGCTCGGCTGCCTGATCGACTCGATTTCGATCATCCTGCTGACCGTGCCGATTTTTGCACCGATTGCAGCCACGCTGGGAATCGATCCGCTCGCCTTCGCGATCATCGGGATTCTGGCGATCGAGACCGGTCTGCTGACGCCGCCCTTCGGCATCCTTGTCTTTACGGTGAAGGCGGCCGTCCCCGAGCCCAATGTCCCGCTGGCGGAGATTTTCCGCGGCGCCCTTCCCTACTGGTTCATATTGTTCGCGGTGATCGTTGCGATCGTCATCTTTCCACAGATCGCAACCTTTCTGCCGGCACTCTGATCGATTCCGGCTCTGCCCCGGCGGCAGCGTCAGTCCCTTCAGACGACGTTCGTCAAGATTGCCTGTCGGCTGATTGGCAGTCCTCGGCTCCCTTCGCAGATGCGAGAAGACGCGGGCGCGTCCCTTAGCAAAGCGGCGGCTCGCGGCATGTCAGCGATGCGCCGCACGGATACCTGGCCGCGGCGATTGTGGTTTAACAACCGCTCCTGCTGACCCACAATGCGTCTTCAAAGTCTCGAGCCCGGATCCCAGCATGCCATCGACCGCCGACAAGCGCCGCACCTTCCGAAAGCTTCATGACAGCGGATGCTTCGTCATTCCAAATCCCTGGGACGTTGGCAGCACACGCTATCTGCAGCATCTCGGCTTCAAGGCGCTGGCGACCACGAGCCTCGGCTACGCCTTCGCTGCAGGCTATGCCGACGGCGCCGTACCGCGCGATCTCATGCTGGCGCATATCGCCGAACTCGTCGCGGCCAGCGACGTTCCGTTCAATGCGGATTTCGAGGGCGGCTACGCGGACGATCCCGAAGGAGTCGCGGAGAGCGTGACGCTGTGCGTGAAAACCGGCGTCGCCGGACTGTCGATCGAGGATTCGACCGGCGACAAGGCCAATCCGCTCTATCCGTTCGATCTCGCCCTTGCCCGCAGCACGGCGGCGCGCGCCGCCATCGACAAGGCCGGCGAGGACGTGATGCTGACCGCGCGCACCGAGGGCTTCATTCGCGGACGTCCCGACATGGATGAGACTTTGCGGCGGCTCAAGGCATTCGCAGAGGCCGGCGCCGACTGCCTCTATGCACCCGGCATCCGGACCCGCGAGGAGATTGAAACGGTGGTGAAGGCGGTGGCGCCAAAGCCGGTCAACGTCCTGATCGGATGGCCAAGCGACCTGACCGTGAAGGACATCGCCGCGCTCGGCGCGCGGCGCATCAGTGTGGGCGGGTCGCTGGCGCGGTCCGCATGGGGCGGCTTCATCCGTGCCGCCCGGCAGCTCGCCGACGGTGGCTGCTTCGGCGGCTTCGCGGACGCAGCGCCTGCGGCGGACCTGAACGCGCTCTTCCGCGAGGACCGCGCCAAGCGGCCGGCGGCGTGACAGACCTCGTATACACTGGCGCGGCACGGCCGGGGTCGGTCGTACTGACGGGACGATACGGCCGGGTCGAGAAACTCGATCCCGTCCGGCACGGCGCTTCCCTCTGGGAGGCCATGAGCGCGGCGCCGACGATGTGGGACTACATGCCATATGGTCCGTTCGAGGATGAGAGCGCGTTCCAAAGTTGGCTCACCGGACGCGCAACCCTCGATGACCCGTATGTCTACGCTGTCGTTGCCCCGGATGACCGCGCAGTGGGTATTGCGGCACTGATGGCTATTCGCCCCGATATGGGCGTGATCGAGGTCGGTCACATCGCCTACGCGCCGGCGCTGCAACGCACACCGCTCGGCACCGAGGCGCAATATCTGCTTGCCCGCTACGCATTTGATACGCTCGGCTATCGGCGCTATGAATGGAAATGCCACGCACTGAATGCGGCCTCGCGTCGAGCCGCAGAGCGTTACGGTTTTAAATTCGAAGGAATTTTCCGGCAGCACATGATCGTCAAGGGCAAGAACCGCGACACTGCATGGTTCTCGATCATCGATTCTGAATGGCCTGACCGGAGGGTCGCATTCGAGCGCTGGCTCGCGCCGACGAATTTCGATCCTGACGGGCGGCAAACAGCCAGCCTCGCGTCTTTCATGGCGCCGAAGTCGTTGCCATGACCGGCCGTCTGTCGAACAAGACCGCCGTTGTCACTGCTGCCGGGCAAGGTATCGGACGCGCGATCGCTGAAGCCTTTGCCGCAGAGGGCGCTCGCGTCATCGCGAGCGATCTTGACGCGGCCAAGCTGGCAGGGCTTTCAACAGAACGGTCGCTGGCGCTGGACGTCCGCTCCGATGTGGCGATCGCGGCATTGGCCCGCGACGTCGAGCGGGATTATGGCAGCACCGATATTCTGGTGAATTGTGCGGGCTTCGTGCATCACGGCACCGTCCTCGACTGCACCGACGCGGATTGGGACTTCTCGTTCGATCTCAATGTCAAATCGATGCATCGGACCATCCGCGCGTTCCTGCCGGCGATGCTCGCGAAAGGCGGCGGATCGATCGTCAACATCTCCTCGGTCGCCTCGTCGGTTACGGGATTGCCGAACCGCTACGTCTATGGCGCCTCGAAAGCGGCGGTGATCGGGCTGACCAAGGCGGTCGCCATCGATTTCATCAAGCAGGGTATCCGTTGCAACGCCATCTGTCCGGGCACGATCGAGTCGCCGTCGCTCGAGGGGCGGATCGAAGCGCTCGCGGCAAATTCGGGACAAGCGCTCGAAGCAGCCCGGCAATCCTTTGTCGACCGCCAGCCGATGGGCCGGTTGGGCACGGCACCCGAAGTAGCAGCGCTTGCGCTATTCCTTGCCTCGGATGAATCGCTCTACATCACAGGACAGGCGCATCTGGTCGACGGCGGGCTGGCGTTGTAGGGTTCGGCCGCCCGGAGAGTTCCATGCGTCTCGTCCCCATCGCGATGCTGCTCGCGCTTGCGCCAAGTCTGGCGCTCGCAGCCAATTGCAAGCGCAACGGCAATGCCGTGATCTGCGATGACGGGCGTACCGGCATTTTCGCGGGCGATGCGATCATATGGCCGGACGGGACCCGCTCCTCGAATGCCGCGCATCCAAGCGTGCATATCGGGCACAAGGATTCCGTGCGCGTCGGGCCCGGCGTGTTTGTCGGATCGCCATCCGGCCGCGGTTCGGTCCCGCTCGACGATCCAAACGCGCCGCACAAGCGCGACTGCGCCGTGCTCGACGGCGTTTCCTACTGCTGACGGAATTCAACATGCATGTTCTCATCACCGGCGCAGCGGGCATGATCGGCCGCAAGCTGCTGCAGCGACTCGCACGCGACGGCGGCCTGAACGGCCAGGTGATCGACACCCTTACGCTCACCGACATTTCTCCGCCGCAGGCACCGGACGGGCTTGCCGCCAAGGCCGTTCTGAAGACCGCCGATCTTGCAGCCCCGGGCGTGGCGGAAGAACTGGTGCGGGACCGGCCGGACGTGGTCTTTCACCTCGCCGCGATTCCATCCGGCGGATCCGAGACCGATTTCGAAGCCGGCTATCGCGCCAATCTCGACGGCACCCGCAATCTGCTGGAGGCGATCCGCAAGACCGGCGACGGCTACAAGCCGAAGGTGATCTACACATCCTCCATCGCCGTCTACGGCGCGCCGTTCCCGCCCTCGATCCCGGACGACTTCGTCCTCACTCCGCTCACCAGCTACGGCGCGCACAAGGTGATCTGTGAGACGCTGCTCGCCGATTACAACCGCCGCGGCTTTCTTGACGGCGTCGGCGTCCGGCTGTGCGGCATCACCGTGCGTCCGGGCAAGCCGAACCTCGCGGCCTCGGGCTTCTATTCCGGCATCATCCGCGAACCGCTTGCGGGCCTTGAGGCGACGCTGCCGGTGACGGAGGACGTCACCAACACGCATGCCTCGCCGCGTGCGGCGGCAGGGTTTCTCGTGCACGCGGCAACGCTGACGCCGGAGCAGCTCGGTCACCGCATCAACATGACGATGCCGGGCGTCTGCTGCACGGTCGGCGAGCAACTGGCGGCGCTGCGGCGGGTCGCGGGCGACCGGGTCGCCGACCGCGTCAAGCCAAAGCCAGATCCCTTCATCATGAAGATCGTCGAAGGCTGGCCCAGCCGGTTCGATTGCACCCGCGCCCGCCAACTCGGATTTACCGCCGAATCCTCCTTCGACGAAATCATCCGCGTGCATATCGAGGACGATCTCGGCGGCGATTTCGTGCGATAACGGCGGTTTTTTTGGCCTGAGCCTTGGGAAGGGCAGCCATCCGGCCGCAAACTTGCATCGCCGGTCCGATCGCATACATTGCGAAAAAATCCCCCTCCCCCGAGGCCCTGCATGAATTACGTCGATGCGGCCCTTGCGCCGATGCGCAAGACCGGACAGATCAAATTGCATAAGGCGGAGGCATTCGCCGGTATGCGCAAGGCCGGCCGCCTGGTCGCCGAATGCCTCGATATGCTGGTTCCCGAGGTGCGCCCCGGCGTTCCGACCGAACGCATCGACCGGCTGGTGCATGACTTCGCGATGGATCACGGCGCGATGCCTGCGACGCTGATGTATCGCGGCTATCGCAAGTCCACCTGCACCTCCATCAACCACGTCGTCTGTCACGGCATTCCCGGCGACAAGCCGATGAAGGAAGGCGATATCGTCAATATCGACGTCACGCTGATCGTTGACGGCTGGCACGGCGATTCGAGCCGGATGTATGCGGTCGGCGAGATCCCGCGACGGGCCGAGCGGCTGATCGACGTGACCTTCGACTCGATGATGCGCGGTATCGCCGCGATCAAGCCGGGCGGCACCACCGGCGATATCGGCGCCGCCATCCAGTCCTTCGTCGAGGCCCAGCATATGAGCGTGGTGCGCGATTTCTGCGGGCACGGGCTCGGGCGCCTGTTCCACGACGAGCCCAATATCGTGCATGTCGGGCGCGCCGGCGAAGGCACCGTGCTGAGGCCCGGCATGTTCTTCACCGTCGAGCCGATGATCAATCTCGGCCGCCCGCATGTGAAGGTGCTGTCGGACGGCTGGACCGCGGTCACGCGCGACCGTTCTCTCTCCGCCCAGTTCGAACACACCGTCGGCGTCACCGCTGACGGCGCCGAGATTTTCACGCTGTCCCCCAAAGGACTCGACAAGCCGCCTTATGCCGTAAAGGGATGACGCGGCCGCCCTCGCGGCGAACGCATCAGTTCACCGCGCGATAGAGCCGCTCATCGTAGAGACTGCCGCTTTTCGGCAGCAATTTCTGACGAAATTCCTTGGTCGACGCCGTGGCTGTATGGCGTTTCCACGCTTCGAGGTTGTTCCACACCGCGACCAGCGTCATGTGGTTCGGGCGGCTGGCCTGCGTGAATACATCGAAGCGGGCGTTGCCATCGGTGCGACGCCCTTCGAAGGCGAAGTCCTGCAGCATCTCCTCGCCCTGCTGACGAAATGCCGGCACAAAATCGACGTGCGTGACCGCGTAGATCGTTCCACCGGGATTGTTCTGGCCGGTCGAGAGCTCCCGATGCGGCCGCTCGTCATAGGGCGCGGTCTCGATGGCCTGCAGGGCTTCGCGCGCCGCCTTCACATGCGGCTGATCGGCATGAGCCGCTCTGGTCTTGTTATCTTTCCAATGCTCGATCAGTGCAAAATGATTGGGCTGGCCGTTGCGCTGAAGCACGATCATCGACTGGAAGCCATTGTCCTTCGCGCTGGCTGCTTTGAGCGCCTTCAGCGCCGCAAGCGCTTTCGCTTCGCTTCCCGGCGCCACCTCGATATAGGCGATCACCCAATCGCCCAATGCCGGCTGCGAGCCCGGCGGCAGGCCTCCCTGCGGCGCTGGCGTCTGGGCCTGCACGGCGCCGATGCCTGACAGCAGCAACGCAAAAGCGAACCCGCGTATCGTCATGGCCCTTCCTCCCGGTCGCCAATCGGCGGCGTCAGCCGGCTCCGGCTCGATCGAAGCCTAGACAATTTTCCAGCCTGAAGAAACGGCCCGGTCCCTCCACATCGCGGCATCCCCGATCATTTCCGCATTGCAAATGAGCGCAATCGCGTCATGCTTGGGACGCGAGGTCATATGCGGCGAATGGAAAAATCCAGCGGCGACGGCGGGCCTGTCACGGGCCTTGAAGATGCCACGCCGCATTATCACGGGCATCGCGAGCGATTGCGCGGGCGCTTCCGCGAGGCCGGCCCCGACGCGCTGGCCGATTACGAACTTCTGGAGCTGATCCTGTTTCGCGCCATCCCGCAGCGCGACGTGAAGCCGCTGGCCAAGAAGCTGATTGAGACCTTCGGCTCGTTTGCCGAAGTCATCGGGGCTCCCGAGACGCGGCTGAAAGAGGTGAAGGGTCTTGGCGAGGCCGCCATCACCGAGTTGAAAATCGTGCACGCATCGGCCAGCCGGCTGGCGCGCGGCCAGGTAAAGGCCCGCACCGTACTGTCGTCCTGGTCGTCCGTGCTCGATTATTGCCGCACCGCGATGGCTTTCGCCGACAAGGAGCAGTTCCGCATCCTGTTCCTCGACAAGCGCAACCAATTGATCGCCGACGAAGTGCAGCAGACCGGGACGGTCGATCACACGCCGGTCTATCCGCGCGAGGTGGTCAAGCGCGCACTCGAACTATCGGCGACCGCCATCATCCTGGTGCACAATCACCCTTCGGGCGATCCGACACCGTCACGCGCCGATATCCAGATGACGCAGTCGATCGTGGAGGTGGCCAAGCCGCTGGGGATTTCGGTGCATGACCACATCATCGTCGGCAAGGACGGCCACGCGAGTCTAAAGGGGCTGCGGCTGATTTAGACGCGGCGATATCGCTGGCTCCGCAACGCGGTGCAGGGGCCTGACCTCGATGCAGAAGGTCGCTATTTCTTCTGCAGCACGATCTGGTCGCCGCCTTCCGGCACCCGCCACCATTTGCGCGGCTCGCGCTCCTCGAACCGCCACGTCTGACCGTTCGGGGACACCAGCACAAGCTCGCCCTTGTCGAGCCGCCACACATTCGGATTCAGCCGCGACATTGCCGGATCGCAAGGTTGCCGGACCTGCAGGCGATACTCGTCAAAGCCCTTGGTCGCTGTCGCGGTGAAATTCAGTGAGCAGACCGGCTTGTCGGCCCTCACCATCGCCCATTCGCCCGCCATCTCCTCGACCGAGCGCTTCGGTGTGAACACCGCCGCCGAAGCCGCAGTTTGCAGGAAGTAGAGCCCCTCTTCTTTCCGCTCGCCCTCGAACATGCCGATCTCGACCTCGGAGAATTCGAACACCGCGCGGCCACGTGCATCGATCAGCTTCAGCGTATGGTTGGCGAGGCTCCAGCCCTCCACTTCCTTCAGCGCCGGAATGGCATCACGGCAGGTGGAATCGAATTCAACCTGCGAACCGGTTCTCGCCGGCTCGGGCTTGAAGGTAAGGTTACAGACGCGGTCGCGTTCGGAATTGGACAATTCCCATACGCCGCTCATCCCCTTGCTGGTATCGCCGGCCTGCGATGCGGGGGACTCGGATTGCGTTGCCTGTGGGCTAGGTGCCTGCGCGAGAGCGT
>JAEZBA010000062.1 GCA_023430245.1 Pseudomonadota bacterium | reverse complement strand
GTGCATCACTTCGTGCTGCACCGCATTCGGGACAGGAGATATCAGGTCACCCCTCCGGCCACTCCGCCTTGCCGGCATGCGTGACCGCGCCTTTGTCCGACTGGCCGACCAGCTTCGCATATTTCGCCAAGAGGCCTGCCGCATGGCGCGGTGCGGGCGCTGTCCACGCCGCCTTGCGGCGCTGCATCTCGGCGTCGTCGATCAGGACGTCGATCGTGCGGGCGCCGCCGTCGATGCGGATCCGGTCGCCGTTCTGCACCAGCGCCAGCGGGCCGCCAACGGCTGCTTCGGGAGCAATGTGCCCGATGCACATGCCGCGGGTGGCGCCCGAGAAGCGGCCGTCGGTAAGGAGCGCGACCTTCTCGCCCATCTGCTGGCCGTAGATGATCGCGGTGGTGCCGAGCATCTCGCGCATGCCGGGGCCGCCCTTCGGCCCTTCGTATCGGATGATCAGCACTTCGCCGGCCTGATAGTCACGCTTGCGAACCGCGGCCGTGCAGGCGTCCTCGCCGTCGAACACCCGGGCGATGCCCTCGAACACCAATGACTTGAGTCCCGCGACCTTCAGCAGCGCGCCGTCGGGCGCGAGATTGCCCTTGAGCACGGCAAGCCCGCCGTCTGGACGGATCGCGCTCTCCGCACGCCGTACGATCTCGCCGTCGGGGTCGGGTGCGGCGCCATGCTCCTCTGCCAGCGTGCGGCCGGTGACGGTCAGGCAATCCCCATGCAGATGGCCGGAACGGATCAGCTCGCGGATGATGATCGAAACGCCGCCGATGTCGTGCACGTCCTTCGCCAGAAAGCGCCCGCCGGGCCGCAGATCGCCGATCAGCGGCGTGCGCGCGAATACCGCTTCGACATCGTCGACGGTGAAAGCGATGCCCGCCTCGTTGGCAATGGCCGGCAGGTGCAGCGCCGCATTGGTCGAGCCGCCGGTCGCGGCGACGATGGCGCAGCCATTCTCGATCGATTTGCGGGTGACCAGATCGCGCGGCAGCGGTCCGCCGCGCTTCAGGATATCCATCACGATCTCGCCGGCGCGTTGCGCAATCGCCGAACGCTCGGCATAGACGCCGGGCACCATCGCCGAATTGGGGACGGTGAGGCCGAGCACTTCCGACACCATCGCCATGGTATTGGCGGTGAATTGTCCGGCACAGGCGCCGATCGCCGGGATGGCAACGCGCTCCAGCACCTTCAGATCGGTTTCCTTCATCTGGCCGGTCTGCACCGCGCCGACCGCCTCGTAGGAATCCAGCACGGTGACGTCGCGTCCGCCGAAGCGGCCGGGCAGGGCGGCCCCGCCATAGACGAAGACCGACGGCACGTTGACGCGGACCATGCCCATCATCGAGCCCGGCAGTGTCTTGTCGCAGCCGCCGAAGGCAACGAGGCCGTCATAGGCGTGGCCCTGAACCACGGCTTCGATCGAATCCGCGATGACCTCGCGACTGACCAGCGAGAACTTCTTGCCCTCGTGGTTCATGCCGATGCCGTCCGACACCGAATGGTGGTGAATTCGCGGGGCGTGCCGCCGGCGGCCTCGATGCCCTGCTTGGCCCATTCAACCTGCGGATAATGTGTCATGTTGCAGGGCGTGTTTTCGCCCTTCATCGACACCACGCCGATCATCGGCTTTTCGATCGCCGCATCGTCGAGCCCCATGCCGCGCATGAACGCACGATGTGGCGTACGGTCGATGCCGTCGCGGGTGATGGACGAACGCAGGCGCATAGAGTGTGTCTCCGTCAGAAGTGTATGCGGTGCTATCACATTCTCCGTTCATTCCCGCGAAAGCGGGAATCCAGTTCTTTCGGTCTGGGTCCCCGTTTTCGCGGGGACGAACGGAGGATGGGTCGGCACAATGTGAAACTCTATTTCCGGTCCCTATGCCAGCCGACGGCAGCGTCCGGCTTGGCGTCAACTGATGCGAAATAAGGCTTGATGTCGAGCAGCGGCGTGTTGTCGAGGCAGTCGATATTCTGCACCAAAAGGCGCGTGCCCTCGACCTTGAGAAGCTTCACCACACTGAGCGCGATCGGGTTCGGCCGCACCGGCGAGCGCAGCGCAAAGGTGCCCCGGCCCTCGCCGTAATGGCGCGGCGTCTGCACCACGAGATCGCGGCGCGCGCGGTCCATCCAGTAGAGCACGATCAGGTGCGTGCATGTCTCGACCTTGTCGAGCGCGGCGGCATAGCGCGGATCGACCTGGATGGTGCAGATCGCGTCGGATTCGCCGGCATTTTTCGGGCAGTCCTCTCGCTTCGTCCAGGGCGTACGGATGCGGCCGATGAAATACAGCCCGGCATCGAAGGACGAGGGCAGGTCTACCGCGATTTCCCCGGGGCGGATGGACGGATCGGCTTCGGATTCGAGGTCGGCGGTCATGACATGGGTTTAGGGGAAATCCCTGGGCCATGCCACGCATCCCCGGGGCGACACTGACGTTTCCGCAGGCGGGATAGGATGCAGTTGCAGCGTTTGGCGCCTGCGGCAGCAACGCCGGCCCAGTTCGACACAAAAAGTTAACGCTTGCCCGAAAAGTGGGCTTGCGCCCATCGAATTACCGTATAAAGATATCCTTATATCGAACTTGACGTATCGGACGCTAGAATGACCGGGCCGTTGGCCTTCGAGACCATGCATGACGCGCTGCGGGCGGTGGCCGAAGGCACCCGGCTGCGGATTCTCGCGCTGCTGGCCGAGGCAGAACTGACGGTCTCCGACCTCACCGAAATCCTGCGCCAGTCGCAGCCGCGGATATCGCGTCATCTCAAGCTGCTGTCGGAAGCCAATCTGATCGAACGCCATCGCGAGGGCGCCTGGGCGTTTTTCCGGCTTTCCGAAACCGGAGACTCAGCCGGCGTCGCACGCATGATCGTGGAGCGGCTCGATCCGGCCGACCCGATGATCGCGCGCGACCGAGAGCGTCTGGCCGCGGTGCGCGAGGCGCGCGCTGTGGCGGCGCAGAATTATTTCCGCGAGCACGCCGCCGAATGGGATCGCATCCGCAAGCTGCATGCCGCGGACGAGGCGGTGGAGCAGGCGATCGTCAAGGCGCTGGGCGACAAGCCGTTCCGTTCGCTGCTCGATCTCGGCACCGGCACCGGACGCATGCTGGAATTGTTCGGCGCACAGATCGAGCGCGGCATCGGCATCGATATGTCGCTCGACATGCTGCTCTTGGCGCGCGCGCGTCTGGAGCGCGCGGGCTTTCGCCATTGCAGTGTGCGCCAGGGCGACATCTACGACCTGTCGCTGCCGCGCGATTCCTTCGACGTCATCATCATCCATCAGGTGCTGCATTTTCTCGACGACGGCGCGCGCGCGATCCGGGAGGCAGCGCGCGTGCTCGCGCCTTCGGGGCGGCTGCTGGTCGTCGATTTCGCGCCGCATGAACTCGAGTTCTTGCGCGAGGAGCATGCGCATCGCAGGCTTGGTTTCGCGCCCGACACCATGTCGCAATGGTTCGCCGCGGCGGGTCTCGACGTCACCATGCACAAGAACATCGCGCCGGAACGCGGCACCGACGGCAAGATCGCGGTGTCGCTCTGGCTCGCACAGGATCGCCGGCTGCGGATCGCCGGACGTCAGGAGGTTGCATGACCATCGACATCAATCGCCGGGTCAGCCGGGTTGTGAACGGGCGTGGCAAGACCCTGCGGGTCTCGTTCGAATTCTTTCCTCCGAAGACCGAGGCGATGGAGCGCTCGCTATGGGAGGCAATCGAGCGGCTTGCGCCGCTTAATCCAAGCTTCGTCTCGGTGACCTATGGCGCCGGCGGCTCGACGCGCGAACGGACCCACGCCACGGTGAAGCGCATCCTCGACGAGACCGCGCTCGTGCCGGCCGCGCACCTGACCTGCGTCGATGCCACCCGCGAGGAGGTCGATGCGGTGGTGCGCAAGTATCGCGATATCGGCGTCAAGCATATCGTGGCGTTGCGCGGCGATGCGGCGGGCGGCGCCGGCAGCGCCTACGTGCCGCATCCGGGCGGCTACCAGAATGCCGCCGACCTCGTTGCCGGTATCAAGCGGATCGGCGATTTCGAGGTGTCGGTCTCCGCCTACCCCGAGAAGCATCCGGATTCGCGCCACGGCAATGTCGATCTCGACATGCTGCAGGCCAAGGTCGATGCCGGCGCGACGCGGGCCATCACGCAGTTCTTCTTCGAGAACGACCTTTATTTCCAGTATGTCGATCGGGTGCACTCGCGCGGCATCGATATCCCGATCGTGCCGGGCATCGTCCCGGTGCAGAACTTCAAGCAGGTGAAGAATTTCGCCGAACGCTGTGGCACCTTCGTGCCGAACTGGCTGGCGGAGCGTTTCGAGGGACTCGATAACGACGTCGAGACCCGCAAGCTGGTCGCCGCCGCCATCGCCGCCGAGCAGGTGTTCAATCTCGCCGATCGCGGCGTCACCGATTTTCACTTCTATACGATGAATCGCGCCGATCTCGTTTACGCGATCTGCCACATGCTGGGCCTGCGCCCGGCCGAGAAGGCGGCAGCGTAAGTTTCGCTCGCGTTTCAAACTGATGCAGTAGAAATCATGAAGCTATCCAAAACCGAAGCCACTCTGCGCGCGCTCGCATCCGAGCGCATTCTGCTGCTCGACGGCGGCATGGGTACCATGTTGCAGCAGCGGCGCTTCGACGAGGCCGCGTTCCGTAACTCGCGCTTCAAGGACTGGGAGCACGATGTCCGCGGCAACAACGACCTGCTGATCCTGACCCAGCCGGATGCCGTGCGTGAAATCCATCTCGCCTATTTCCAGGCGGGCGCAGATATCGTCTCCACCAACACCTTCTCCTCGACCGTGATTGCGCAGGCCGATTACGGCATGGAGAGCCTGGTTCCAGAACTGAATCGTGTCGGTGCACAACTGGTGCGGGATGCCGCGATCAGCGCGCAGAAGCGCGATGGGCGCCAGCGCTTTGTTGCCGGCGCCATCGGCCCGACCAACCGCACCGCGTCGATTTCACCTGACGTGAACAACCCCGGCTTCCGAGCAGTGTCGTTCGATGAGTTGAAGGCAGCTTACGCCGAACAGGCCGCGGCTCTGCTCGAGGGCGGGGTCGACATCCTGCTGCTGGAGACCATCTTCGACACGCTGAATGCCAAGGCTGCGCTCTATGCGATTGCCGAGCTGGAAGAAGCGCGCGGCGAAAAAATCCCGGTGATGATCTCCGGGACCATCACCGATCTGTCGGGGCGCATGCTGGCCGGTCAGACACCGGAAGCATTCTGGAATGCGATCCGCCATGCCGCCCCGCTGTCGGTCGGGCTCAATTGCGCGCTCGGCGCCAAGGAGATGCGCGCGCATATCGCCGAATTGTCGCGCGTCGCCGATACGCTGATCTGCGCCTATCCGAATGCCGGGCTGCCGAATGAGTTCGGGCTGTATGACGAGAGCCCGGAGCACATGGCAGGGCTGCTCTCGGAATTCGCCGCATCCGGCCTGGTCAACATCGTCGGCGGCTGCTGCGGCACGACGCCGGAGCATATGCGCGCCATTGCGCAGGCGGTGGCCGACAAGAAGCCGCGCGCCATTCCGGTGATCGAGCGGCGGCTGCGGCTGTCCGGCCTGGAGCCATTCACGCTGACGCCTGATATTCCGTTTGTGAATGTCGGCGAGCGAACCAATGTTACCGGCTCAGCCAAGTTCCGCAAGCTGATCACCGCCGGCGACTATACCGCGGGCCTCGCCATCGCGCGCGAGCAGGTCGAGAACGGCGCGCAGATCATCGACGTCAATATGGACGAGGGACTTCTCGACTCGGAGAAGGCGATGGTCACCTTCCTGCACCTGATCGCGGCCGAGCCCGACATCGCCCGCGTGCCGATCATGATCGATTCCTCGAAGTTCGAGGTGATGGAAGCGGGCCTGAAATGCGTTCAGGGCAAGTGCGTGGTCAACTCGATCTCGATGAAGGAGGGCGAAGAGGCCTTCATTCATCACGCGAAGATCGTGCGGCGCTATGGCGCGGCGGTGGTTGTGATGGCGTTTGACGAGCAGGGCCAGGCCGACAATCTCGAACGCAAGACCGAAATCTGCGCGCGCGCCTATGACATTCTTGTCAATCAGGTCGGTTTTCCGCCGGAAGACATCATCTTCGATCCGAACATTTTCGCGGTGGCGACCGGCATCGAGGAGCACAACAATTACGGTGTTGCGTTCATCGAGGCGGCGCGCTTCATCCGCGAGAAGCTGCCGCACGCGCATGTCTCGGGCGGGGTGTCGAATCTCTCGTTCTCGTTCCGCGGCAACGAGCCGGTGCGCGAGGCAATGCATTCGGTATTCCTTTATCACGCCATCAAGGCGGGCATGGATATGGGCATCGTCAATGCCGCGCAGATGGCGGTGTATGACGATCTCGATGCCGAGCTGCGCGAGGCTTGCGAGGACGTGGTGCTCAACCGCCGCGAGGACGCGGCCGAACGGCTGCTCGACATCGCCAAGCGCTTCTTCGGCCAGACCCGGGAAAAGACCGAAGCCGATCTCGCTTGGCGCAGCTGGCCGGTAGGAAAAAGGCTGTCGCATGCGCTGGTGCACGGCATCACTGATTTCATCACCGTGGATACGGAGGAAGCGCGTCAGGCCGCGACGCGCCCGCTCGACGTGATCGAAGGCCCGCTGATGGACGGCATGAATGTGGTCGGCGACCTGTTCGGCTCCGGCAAGATGTTCCTGCCGCAGGTGGTGAAGTCGGCGCGGGTGATGAAGCAGGCGGTTGCCTATCTGATGCCGTTCATGGAGGAGGAGAAGGCCGCCAACGACAAGGGCCAGAGCAATTCGGCCGGCAAGGTTCTGCTCGCGACCGTAAAGGGCGACGTGCACGACATCGGCAAGAACATCGTCGGCGTCGTGCTCCAGTGCAACAATTACGAGCTGATCGACCTCGGCGTGATGGTGCCGGCGGCGAAGATACTGGAGACCGCCCGGCAGGAGCAGGTCGACATCATCGGCCTGTCCGGACTGATCACGCCGTCGCTCGACGAGATGTGCCATGTCGCGGCCGAGATGGAGCGGCAGAATTTCGATCTGCCGCTCTTGATCGGCGGCGCGACCACCAGCCGCGTGCATACCGCAGTGAAGATCCATCCGAACTACAACAAAGGCCAGGCTGTCTATGTGACCGATGCGAGCCGCGCGGTCGGCGTTGCGCAGTCGCTGATGTCAAAGGACGCCCGCGCGGCCTATGTCGAGAATACGCGAACGGAATATGCCCAGATCGCTGCCGCCCATGCACGCGGACAGGACGACAAGAAGCGGCTGACGCTTGCGGAGGCGCGCGCCAACGGCCTGACGCTCGATCCGAAACAGGCGCTTGCGCCGCGTCCGCAATTCCTCGGCACCCGCGTTTTGGAAAACTATCCGCTGTCGAAGCTAGTCGACTATATCGACTGGACGCCGTTCTTCGCGACATGGGAATTGACCGGACGTTATCCGGCGATCTTGCACGACGAAAAATACGGCGAGGCGGCGCGCTCGCTGTTCGCCGATGCGCAGGCGATGCTGAAGCAGATCGTCGCTGAAAACTGGATTCAGGCCTCGGCGGTGATCGGCTTCTGGCCGGCGGCGCGCGAGGGCGACGACGTCCGCGTGTTCGACGAGAAGGGCGAGTCGCAGATCGCCACATTGCACGGCTTGCGCCAGCAGATTGCGCGCCGTGACGGCCGGCCCAATGTCTCGATCGCCGATTTTGTCGCGCCGCAGGCGGATGGTGTGACCGACCATGTCGGAGCTTTCGCGGTGACGGCTGGCATCGGCGAAGACGTCATCGCCGAACGCTTCAAGCGCGCCAATGACGATTATTCGGCCATTATGATGTCAGCGCTGGCGGATCGCCTGGCGGAGGCCTTCGCCGAGCATCTGCATCAGCGCGTGCGCAAGGAGTTCTGGGGTTACGTGCCGGACGAGAGCTTCACGCCGGCGGAACTGATCGCGGAGAGCTATCAGGGCATCCGGCCGGCACCCGGCTATCCGGCCCAGCCCGATCATACCGAAAAAGAGACGCTGTTTCGGCTGATCGATGGCGAGCGAATCGGCATCACGCTCACGGAGAGCTTCGCGATGTGGCCGGGCGCCTCGGTCTGCGGGCTCTATTTCAGCCATCCGCAGAGCCAGTATTTCGGTGTCGGCAAGATCGAACGCGACCAGGTTGCAGATTACGCGCGCCGCAAGGGCTGGAGCATCGCGGAATGCGAGCGCTGGCTGGCACCGGTTCTCAATTACAATCCGGCGACCGTCGAGAAGGCGCAGGCGGCATAACCCGTTGACTTCGGCCTGTTGCGCGCCAATCTCCCGCGCATGGGAAAGACTGTAAAGCGCTAGTCCGCGGGCCCGAAAAAATCGCGTGACTATCATCTGCCGCCCGGTGTCGCACGGCAATCGTTGCTACAATCGGCGATCCGCCTGTTGAACGAGCGCGGCATGGGTAATGTGTCGCTGAACGACGTGGCACGCGAGGCGAAGCTCAATCCGGCGCTGGTCACCTATTATTTCGGCAGCAAGGACAACCTGTTCCAGGCGGTGGTGGAACAGGTCATCGGCGAATGGCGCACCGAAATTCTTGCAGTCGTCCCTGAAAATACGGGTCCGGAGGAGACGTTACGCCTGCGTGCGCGCGCCACGATGCATTTCCTGCGACGCTATCCCTACCTGACCCGCCTGATCATCCACCAGATGATGACGGTGAAGTCGAAGGAGTCGCGCTTCTTCATCGAGAATTTCGCGCGGGTGAATTTCGAGGAGCACCGCCGCATCCTGCAGGACGGGGTCGACAAGGGCGAATTCCGGCCGGTCGATCCGCTGTTCTACTTCGCGCATTACATTGCGATGGGCGACCTTTACGCCAATCTGGCGCCGATGATGGAAAGGCTTGGCGGTAGAGCGGAGAACGACGATGCGAGATTTGAGGCCTTCGTCGAATCGATGATCGACATGCTGGTCACCGGTATCGCCGCGCGGCCGCAAAAAAAAACAGCCAGGCCGCGCTGAAAAAGCTAACCGTCGGGAAGTGAAAATGGTCCGCGATGCGGGCCATTTTCATGCGCACTTGACCCTTATTTAAATGGTCATATAAATAATTGCAGAACCGGGGAGGAAAGGCTTGTTCTCGCGGAACTGGTCGCTGTCGCAGCCGCAAGGCGGCGTGACGTATGAGCGCGAATGGCGCATCCCTTTGTCTGACGGGATGTCGCTACATTGCGCTCTGACGCGTCCATCCGCAGCCGGCCGATATCCGGTGCTGCTCGGTGTCCACGCCTATTCGATGGCGGATCAGTTCACCGATCTGATGCCCGAAGGCATGAGCCACAAGCGCGGTCACATGGAGGCCGGGGACAGCGTGTTCTTTGCGCGCCGCGGCTATGTGCATGCGGTGGTGAATATCCGCGGCACCGGCAAGTCGGAAGGCGTATTCGGCAATCTCGATCGGCGGGCGATTGCCGACATTGCCGAGGTCGTGGAGTGGCTGGCGTCGCAGCCATGGTCGAACGGCCGTGTCGGCATGACCGGAGTTTCGTATTTTTCGATCGTGTCGCAACGCGTCGCGGCGCTGGCGCCGCCGTCGCTACGCTGCATCTGGGCACCCTATGGGTGGAACGACGCCTATCGCGATCGTTACTACCACGGCGGCATTCTTTCGTACGGGTTCATGCGGGGCTGGCTGCGGAATGTCGCCGGCATGCAGATGGGTGAGGAGAGGCTGGCGCTGATGCGCTCGCCGACGATGCGTTGCGCGATCGAGGAAATGAAGGCCGATCCGGAGGTCGCCGGCGTGCCGTTTCTGGCCGAATGTCTGGCCGCGCCCGAGTCCGGCACCAATCCGCTGATGGTCGAAATTCTCGCGCATCGCTTCGATGGTCCGTTCTGGCGCGAGCGGTCGGTGGAATTCGCAAAGCCGATCGATGTGCCTGCGACGCTCGGCGGCTGCTGGGGGATTTACGGCCTGCATCTGCCGGGCGCGTTTCGTGCCTATGAGAACTGGCGCGGACCGAAACGCATGCTGATCGGCCCGCCGGTCTATCTGGACCGGCCGGTTTATCAGTATCAGTACGACCAGTTGCGCTGGTTCGATCACTGGCTGAAGGACAACGACACCGGCATTCTCGACGAGCCGTCGGTGCAGACCTTCATCGACAATAGCGGCCAGTGGAAGGACTCGGGAAACTGGCCGCACGAGCCGACCCGGTTCACGCCGTTTCATCTGCACGATGGCGGTGTGCTGTCCGAACGAGAACCGTTCCGCGGCTCCGGCACGTCCAGCTTCGAGGATTCGCCCGGAGCGCGCGGCGAAGTCCGCTTCGTCACGCCGCCGATGGTGGAAGAGACGGAGATTTGCGGGCCGATCGCGCTCAAGCTGTTCGCATCGACGACCGATCGTGAGTTGCTCATTTTCGCCAGCCTGATCGAGATCGCACCGGATGGCGCAGAGCGGCTCCTGACCCGTGGCTGGCTGCGCGGGTCGCAACGAAAGCTCGACCGGGAGAAAACCAAGCCGTGGCTACCTTTCCATTCGCATCAAATGCGCGAAGCATTGGTCGCGCGCGAAGTAACCGAATTCGACGTTGAGATCCGTCCTTACGGCATTCTGCTGAGACCGGGCTTTCGCCTCGCGCTGCGCATCAAATGCGCCGACGACGAAGCGCCACTCCATGACTTGCAATGGATCGCCCAGGGTCATCTGCACCGGCCGGTGACCTCGACCGTCACCATCCATCATTCGCTCGAATACGCCTCGCACCTGTTGCTGCCGGTCACCCGCGGCAACCGGATCGGGACCTACTTCTCGGGTGGGCAGGTGCTGTTGAGCGGATGAAGAAACTACAACGAAACCAGACAAGGGAGAATGCCATGAAAGCTCGACGTTTTGCGATGACAGCGTTGGCGATTGTCGCGTCGGTGGTATGCGCCACCGGAACGGCGCTTGCGCAAACGTTCCCCGATCGCCCGATCCGGGTCATCGTTCCGTTTCCGGCGGGCGGCGTACTCGATACGCTGACCCGGGCGATCGGCGAGAAGGCGCGCGTGACGCTGGGTCAGCCCTGGATCATCGAGAACAAGCCCGGCGCCAATGGCTCGCTCGGCATGCAGCAATGCGCGCAGGCCGAACCCGATGGCTATACGCTCTGCTCGGTGACCGCCGAGGCCTTCACCATCCTGCCGCACTTCGATCCATCGCTCTATGAGCGCTACAAGTCGGTGGTGCCGGTGACGGAATATCTCACCGCTCCCGGCGTGATCTATGCGAACGCCGCTTTCCCGGCAAAGGACTTGCGCGATCTGGTCATCGCGGCGAAGGCGAAGCCCGGCGATCTCTCCTATTCATCCTGGGGGCCGGCATCGTCGCCACAGGTTTTCTTCGAATGGCTGAAGAAAACGCAAGGCATCGACATGCTGCACGTGCCGTTCCGCGGATCGATGGATGCGGTGAACGAGGTCCTGGCCGGACGCATCCCGGTCTCGTATGTCGCGCTCGGGCTCGTCGTGCCGCATATGAAAGCCGGCAAGCTGACGCCGCTTGCGGTCATCGGCGACAAGCGGTCGAAACTTCTGCCCGACACGCCATCGCTTGGGGAACTGGGTTACGATTTCCCGTACAAGGGCGCGTGGTTCGGGATGATGGCGCCGGCCGGCACGCCGATGGCGATCCGCGAGAAGATCGCTGCGGCTGTGCGTGCCGCCGTAAACGACCCGGATTTTCGTGCGAAATTTCTCGATCCTCAGGATTACACCCCGGTTGGCAGCAGTCCTGCCGACTTCGAAACCAAGGTGAAACGCGAGTTCGCGCATGGCGAGTCGATCGTTCGCCTGACCGGAATAAAGGCGCAATAGCGCGGCCGTCGTCGCCTTCGGCAAAAAGCAAAACACCGGAGGGCTTATCGCCGCTCCGGTGTTTCGAAACTCAAAGCCGCCCGATACGCCGCGGCGATTGTTGGTCTTACAGCCTAAGTCCGAGAATCTCAGAACGCTCCGAGCAGAACCGCGCTCACGAAAGCGAACACGGCAAAGACAGCGAGGACGTTGAGTTTCAGGGAAAGTTCCATAAGGCCTCCCTTCGCTGACATGAAGTAATGTTAACAGATCGCGGGACCCGCTCGAAGGCCTCAATGCCGCAGTTCGCAAAAAGTGCCCGACAGACGTGGAAAAAGGTCTCCAATTCACCACCAAGCCCCTGACAATTCACCACAATTTAATTTTTCAGGGTGCGGTGCAGTGGCCGTAAGTCATTGATTTTGCTGGGCGGGATTTGCCCGTAAAACGGGTGAAGGTGAGCGATCTCTACCGAACTAGCCCTGCAATCCGACCATCCGTTCCGCGATCCGTCGCGCGCTCGGCAGCACGAAGAATGCCGTAATCGCCGCGATCGGCCAGGCCACCACGAACGCCTTCGACCATTGCCTGGCAAAGGTCGGGTCGAATCCGACCGCCAGCCAGGTGGCAACAAAGGTCACGATTACGCAAATCACGAGGGTCATCAGCGCGCCAGTCAGTGCGCGCACCCGCCAGTCCATCCTGTATCCTCCCCGGCATTCCTGGTCTTGCCGCGTCCTGCCTGTTTTGTAGCCGCGGGAACCGGACGCTTTATACCCGGCAGCCGCCTCGGTCACCATCCGGTAACGATAACGAATACCGCCGCGCGCCGGTGAATGACCCGTTAACATTGTCCTTCGCATTGTCCGCTTCATGCTGCGGACCTTGTGTCATCACTGGCGCAGATGCGTCATCGGATTGAGCGTCGTCCTGCTGGCCGGTTGCGCCGGGCATTATCTCGTGCAACGCGAGCCTTGGCGGAAGGACGCCGAACTCGCCTGCCTGAAATCCGGTGCGGTGAGGGAAAGCGGCACGATCGTGCGCGTCGAGCCGATCAACGGCCCGGGCATGTGCGGCGCGGATTTTCCGCTGAAGGTCGCGGCCCTGGGTGATCAGCCGCTGCTTGGTTATTCCGACCTGCGTCCGCCGGGCGAGGTGCCCAATGCCGGTCCGCAGCGCTGGCCAGTGACAACGGCGCCGGCTGCGCGCGCCGCGGCGCCAGTGCGCACCAGCCCCGAACCGGCGCGGTCCTATCCCGACGATGAGCCGCGCTTTGCCAATCCGGCGCGGTCCCCGGCGGTCCGGAGGCAACCGCTGCCAACGGCAACCGGTGCGCGCCGCGATCCGGGGGCGCCGCTTCAGATCGTGCCGCAGTCATATGTCAGCGGTTCCGGCGACCGCGGCATCGCGCGTCCGCCGTCCGAGTCCTCGATCGACGATGCGAACATGGCGACGTGGCGCAGCAACGGGGGCTCGCCTTATCCGATACCGCCGAAACCGCAGACCTATCACCCGCCGCTGCGGACCGCGTCGCAGTCACGTGCAACGCCGGTGCAATCCGTCGTGCCGCTCGGGAGCAGCGCGATTTCGGCCTTCGGTCCGGTGGAGATAAAGCCTGCGGCCACGCTCGCCTGTCCGATGGTGTCGGCGCTCGATCGCTGGATCATCGCTTCGGTGCAGCCGGCGGCCCGGCGCTGGTTCCGTCAGCCGGTGGTCGAGATCAGGCAGATCTCTGCCTATTCCTGTCGAGGCATGAACGGCCAGCGCGGGGCGCGCATTTCCGAACATGCCTTTGGCAATGCGCTCGACATCTCGTCGTTCACGCTCGCCGACGGGCGGCGGATCACGGTGAAAAACGGCTGGCGTGGCGCGCCGGAGGAGCAAGGCTTCCTGCGCGACGTGCAGGGTGCGGCCTGTGAGCAATTCAACACCGTGCTGGCGCCTGGCTCGAACCGCTTCCACTACGATCACTTTCATTTCGACCTGATGCGGCGGCGCAGCGCGAACCGCATCTGCAATCCGGATCAGGTCCCGGGCGAGGTGGTTGCGGCGAAGGCGGCGCGCGAGCGTGGCCAAGCGTGGCGGCCGGTGCCGGCCGCGACCGGTTCGCTCGGCGGATCCGGTGCGAATTCCCGCAATGCGCTTAACGGC
>JAEZBA010000048.1 GCA_023430245.1 Pseudomonadota bacterium | reverse complement strand
CTAGCCGTGACCGCGGTGCTGCTTGCCTATGCGATCCGGCTCTATGACGCGAAGAAGACGCTCTCCATCGACGCCTTCACGGAGTCGAAATGGTAGGGGGCCTGCTTCATCCGCTGAACATCTTCATTGTCGGGCTCGGCGGCGCGTTTCTGATCCCGCTGCTGTATCGACTGGGTGGCAACGCGGTCGCCGCCGCCCTGATGATTGCTTTGGCGGCGATGACCGTGATTTCGGGCGTGGCTCTGGTTGCGCTTGTCCAGGGCGCCGCCCCGATCGAAATCCTGACCGGCGGCGCGACGCCGCCCATAGCGATCAACTTGCGTCTCGGGTTGCCGGAAGCGATCTTCGCCTTCAGCGTGAACCTCGTCGCCCTGTTCGGCGCGACGTATATCGCGCGCGAGAAATACGGAATCGTCCTGCTCTATCTGCTGCTCGTCATGGGCATCCAGGGCATGGTGATGACTCGCGATCTGTTCAATCTCTTCGTGTTCCTGGAGATCGTCTCGATCGCGACCTACGGCTTGCTCAGCCTGCGCGACACACCGGCGGCGTTGTCGGCCACGTTCAAATTCCTGATGGCGACGGTGCTGGCGTCGGGCTTTTTCCTGATCGGCTCACTGTTGCTCTATGCGGTGACCGGCCTTCTCAATATCGACGACCTGATCGCGAGCCGTGCCGTCATTGCCGGCCCCATTGGCGTTGCGGGACTGATCTTCCTGCTCGCCTGCCTGCTGCTGGAGTTGAAGCCGTTTCCGGCCAATGGCTGGGGCCTCGACGTCTATGAAACTGCGCGTCCCGATATCGCTGCGATGATCTCGGGCGGCGTCTCGGCCGGCGTGTTCTTCGCGCTGCTGAAGCTGCTGCCGCTGTTCGAGAACCAGCTGACGCTGATCGCGATCCTTGCCGCCATCACCTTCGTGTTCTCAAACCTGATCGGATTGCGGCAAACCAAAGCGCAGCGACTGCTCGGCTGTTCGTCGATCGGGCAGATGTCGCTGTTGGTCATGGCCGCCGTCCTGCTGCATGGACGCGCCACCGAGGCCACCCTGCTGCTGGTGATCGGCGGCCTGTTCGTCAACCTCCTGTTCGCCAAGGTCGGCTTGTTCTGGCTCGCCTTCCATATCGGCAAGGCGCGCCTGCGCGACTGGACGGTGATTGCCAGAAGTCCGGCGGCTATCGTCGTGTTCGGTATCTTCATTCTGGCGATTTCGGGGCTGCCGCCGTTCCCCGGATTCTTTGCCAAATGGCAGCTGATCCTGACGCTGGCGGCGGAGCAGCGATTTGTCTTCATCGCGGTCATTCTGCTGGGCTCGCTACTCGAAGCGGCCTATATGTTTCGCTGGCTCGGGCATTCGGTGCATACGCATGCCGGAGCCGAGTCCGAGGCCACAAGCCCGCCCAGCCTGATCCCGGCTTACGGCATGGTGGCGCTGCTGTTCGTCAGCGGCGCAATCGCCGCGCGCGTTGCCGGGATCGACGCAGTCTGGGTAGCGCTGCCGCTCGCCGCCGGATTGGCGGTGTGGCTGCTTCACAGTCTGCCCGCGCGCATTCAGGGCATCGTCGCGCTTGCGATCGTCCTGGCCGGCGGGCTGTGGCTGATCCGCGATCTTTCGGGAATGATGCAGCTCTACGCCGTCATCCTGCTCGCGGGCGGACTGGTGGTGTCGGTCGGCTGCCTCGCTCGCTCCGATCCGCGCCCGGGATTTTATCCGCTGCTGGCGGTCATGCTGCTCGCGCTGCCGGCGCTGCCGCGCGCAGCGACAAGTCTCGAATTCATCTTCGTCTGGGAGCTGATCACGCTCTCGTCCTACTTCCTCGTGGTTCAGCGCCGTAGCGCCGCGCCGCACGCGCTACGCTACCTCCTGTTCTCGCTCGCCGCCGCATTCTTCCTGCTGGTCGGATTCGCGATCATGCACGCGGTCACCGGCACCATCTCGCTGTCGTCGTTCCGCACCGGCGGTCCGGACGTTGCGCCGGTCTTCGTGCTTCTCGCCATCGGGCTCCTGATCAAGGCGGGTGCAGTCGGCGTCCATATCTGGCTGCCGGACACCTACGCGGAAGCAGACGACGACGTGTCCGCGCTTCTGTCCGCCGTCATCAGCAAGGTTGCGATCTTCGGGCTGTTCATCGGCACCTATGTCGCGATCCGCTCCGACGCGGGACTGAACCTGGCGCATGTGCTCGGCTGGATAGGGATGCTCACCACACTGGCCGGCGCGCTGCTCGCCGTGCGGCAGGACGACATCAAGCGTATGCTCGCCTATTCCAGCATGAGCCAGCTCGGCTATATCGTTGCCGCGATCGCGCTGATGAGCCATCTCGGCTGGGTGACCGCGCTCTACCTCGTCGCCAATCACCTGCTGGTCAAGGGTATCCTGTTCCTTGCTGCCGCGGCGATCATCCTGCGCACCGGCACGCGTCTGCTATCGGACCTGGGCGGTCTTGCGCGCGCCATGCCGCAGACCTTTGCGCTGGCGACAATAGCGATCGTCGCGATGTCGGGCCTGCCGCCGCTGGCGGGCTTCGGCGGCAAATGGCTGCTGCTGAGCGCGATGATGGAAAAGGGCTGGTACATGCCGGCGCTGATGACGCTGCTCGCGACCTTTGTCGGCTTTCTCTACATGGCACGTTTCATCCAGGCGATCTTCCTCGGCGCACCGAAGCGTCCCGCACCGGCCGCTGCCGAAGCGCCTGCTGCGATCCTGATACCGCAATATCTGCTGGTCGCCGGCATCCTGGTGATGTCGTTCTTCCCCAAGCTGCTGATCGATCCGGTCTCGCGCGCGATCGACCCGCAATTCGCCGCGACGCTGCGCTGGGACGGAATGTCGCTCGAGCTGATCTATGCATACTGGAATCCGTTGCCGGTCATGGTTGTCGCGGTGGCGATCGCGGTGGGCCTGTTCGGATTGTTGTGGCTGGTGTCCCGGTCGCGTTCCGCCGATCCACGCGCGGCATCGGCGGGCATTTATGTGTTCGCGCAAACCATCTGCACCGCGCTGACGCCGGCTCTGGCCACCCGATTCTGGGGCGAAGTGAGTGCGGTCACGGCCTTCGCCGCCGAGCGCAGCCGCAGCCTCTATACCGGCAACGGCCAGACCTACAATCTCTACATCGTCTATTATTTGCTCGCGCTTTATGCGTTCGGTGGCGGCACGGCGCAGATTTGGACCACGGCGCTGCGATAACAGGCCGGATCAGGCCGGCCCAGGCTCCGTAAAGCTCCGACCACACAATGTCCGGCCGCGGGCACGCGGAAATCGTCGGAAACTGCTACGACGCGGTCCCGCAACCTCGATCTCGGGTCGCTCCGACGAAATTCAGCAAGTGCTTGAAATCTTTGGCTCCCCGGGCCGGATTCGAACCAGCGACCAACCGGTTAACAGCCGGTTGCTCTACCACTGAGCTACCGGGGAACGTAGCGCGGCTATAACAAAGCCTCGCCCGATTGCAAGCGTTTCACGCCGGTTCCGGCACGATGACTTGAGAACCACGCCTGAAAGTGGAGGCGACGACCGGAATTGAACCGGTGTAAACGGTTTTGCAGACCGCTGCGTAACCACTCCGCCACGTCGCCATGAGCCCTGTGCCATGAGCACCGCCCACCGGGCTTGCTCATATAGGAGCGGCGAGGGGCGGGCAACATATCGTGGCGCCTGCGAACAACTTGCGAACTTGGCGACCCTGACGATCTTGCGTTTTTCGCTCCGCTGCCGCAGAAGCTGGCTTAACCTCTTCCGGGCAAGATCATGGCCGATTTCGCAACACTGCGCCGTATGATGGTGGACGGTCAGGTCCGCATCGCCGACGTCACCCAATGGCCTCTGATCCAGGCCATGCTCGACACTCCGCGCGAACGTTTCGTTCCGGACTCACAGGCCGGACTTGCCTATCTCGATCTCGATCTGCCGCTTGGCGAGGGCACGCGCCGGCTGTTGAAGCCGATGGTGCTCGCGAAAATGCTCCAGGCGCTCGATATCTCCGCCGATACCAGCGTTCTGGATGTCGGATGCGCGACCGGTTATGCGGCGGCGTTGCTGGCGAGTTTGGGCGCCTCGGTGGTGGCGCTGGAGGAACAGCCGGAACTGGCTGCGAAGGCGCGGACCAATCTGGCCGGTTACGCCAAGGTCGAGGTGGTCGAGGGCCGGCTCGTGGACGGCTACCGCCCCCGGGCTCCCTACGAGGCAATTCTGGTCGAGGGAGGGCTTGAGCTGGATCCCGAAGAGCTTTGCCGGCAACTGGCCGATGGCGGCCGCCTGATCTGTATTCGGGGGGGCGGCCCGGCTGGAAAAGTCGTGAGTTACAGCAAAAATGGCGTGGACATCACGCCGCGGACCATTTTCGACGCCGCGGGGCCGACTTTGCCAGGCTTTTCGAAGCCGCTCGCCTTCGCCTTCTGACCCAATCCGGGGCACCTGTAACCCGAAATACTCATGTCCGGCTTCTTTTCCTGCTGGGTGAGGAGTAGGGCTTCAAAGCCCTGACGTTAAGGCTATAGTTACCAAGTTGTTGCTCGGTCCGGCGAGTCGGCGGGGTAGGGCTCGACGGGCTATGGGCCTACGGGAGTTTGTTAATGCCGCTTTCGCGTGCGGGATCGTTGTTGCTTGCCGCCACGCTCGTGGCGGCCAGTGCGACGGGTTTTGCCGCCGATCGCGGTGTCGTCGCCTCTCGTGCCGGCAATGGCGGCGGTTCGACCAGTCTTGAGCAGGCGCTGGTCCAAGCCTACCAGAACAATCCGCAGATTAACGCGCAACGCGCGCTGGTGCGGGCGACCGACGAAGCTGTGCCGCAGGCACTGGCCGGTTACCGGCCGCGGATCAGTGCCACCGCGTCGACAGCGGTTCAGTGGACCGATAACGTGACGGAGCAGCGGGTTACGGTCCCGCAAACCGGTCAGGTGGTCGGGCAGCGCACCACCAATTCGCATCGCCATTACCCCAACACGTATGGGGCGACGCTGACGCAGAACGTTTTCAACGGCTTTCAGACCGGTAATCGCACCCGGCAGGCCGAGGCGCAGGTCTTTGCCGCGCGCGAAACCTTGCGGGTGATCGAGCAGACGGTGCTGCTCGATGCCGCCACCGTCTATATGAACGTGCTGCGCGACACCGCCGTGCTCGAATTGCAACGGCGCAACGTCGAGGTGATCCAGGAGCAATTGCGGCAGACCCGCGACCGCTTCAATGTCGGCGAGGTGACGCGCACCGACGTCGCCCAGGCCGAGTCTCGTGTGGCGGCCGCGCAATCGCAGTTCCTCACCGCCCAGGCCAACCTGACCACCTCGCGCGCTGCCTATCGCCGGGTGATTGGGCTGGATCCGGGCCGTCTTGCTAACGGTACGCCCGTCGATCGGTTCGTCCCACGCACGCTCGATCTGGCGGTGGCGCAGGGGGAGTCCGAGAACCCGGCTGTCGGCGCGGCCGAATTCGGCGTCGATGTTGCGCAGCTGCAGGTGAAAGTGAACGAGGGGTCTCTGTACCCGACCATCAACGTCACCGCGTCGGCCCAACGA
>JAEZBA010000036.1 GCA_023430245.1 Pseudomonadota bacterium | reverse complement strand
CTGATCGCGCGCATCCGTGCGGTGCTGCGGCGCGGCCGGCAGAGCGAAGCGCTACCGAAGACCGCTGGCCGATACAGCTTCGATCGCTGGCATCTCGACACCGCGGCCCGCGAACTCACGCGCGACGCCGGCGTCACGGTTCCGCTCTCCTCCGGTGAATATGACCTGCTGATGGCATTCGTCGAACGCCCGCAGCGGGTGCTGACCCGCGAACAACTGCTCGATCTGGCGCGCGGCCGCGCCGCCGCCAATTTCGACCGTGCCATCGACACCCAGGTGAGCCGCCTGCGCAAGAAGATCGAGCGCGATCCGGCCGATCCGAAGATTATCAAGACGGTCTGGGGCGGCGGCTATACCTTCACCGCAGCGGTAACCGCACAATGACGCGGTTCCTGCCCAGCGGCCTGCTCCCGAAGAGCCTGTTCGGCCAGACGCTGCTGCTGCTCCTGGCCGGACTGATTGTGTCGCATGCGATCGGCTCGTTCATCTACTCGCTCGACCGCGAAAGCGCGGTGCGCGCGGTCGGGGGGCTGGCGACGGCGCAGCGAATCGCCAACGTTTCCCGGCTGGTCGAGGACATGCCGGCCGACTGGCGAGAGCGCCTCGTCGCCGGCTTGAGCGACCGCAGCCTGACGGTGGCGCTGTCCGATACCCCGCCGCTGACGACCAGCGATGCCGGTCCGGTTGCCGATGTGATCCGCGACTATCTCATCCGCCAGCTGCGGCTGCCGCCGGCGCGCGAGCCGATGGTTGCAGTCGACAATATCGAGGCTCCGCCGTTTGACCGCCGTTACGGCCGCCCTCCACATGACAGATTCAGGCGCGAGCCCGGCAGAGAGTTCGGTAGCGAGTTCGGAACCGGCCGCGGCCGCCTGATGCCCGAGCCGGACGCCGACGACAGGCGCGAACACCGGCGCAGCATGCGGCCGATGATGCGAGCGCTCGATCTCGAGGTCGCGGTGCCGCTCGCCGGCGGACAATGGCTGTTCTTCGCCACCAACCTGCCCTCCAGCAATGCCGGCTTCTCGTATCAATATCTGATCTCGATGCTGGTGATGGCTCTGTTCATCGTTGCGATCTCGGTCTGGGCCGTCCGCCGCATGACCGCACCGCTCGCCACCGTCGCGCAGGCCGCCGACCGCCTGGGCCGCGACGTCAACGCGCCGCCATTACCCGAATCCGGCACCATCGAGATGAAGCAGGCCGCATCCGCCTTCAACGCGATGCAGACGAAATTGCGTGCGCTGATCGAAAACCGCACCCGCATGCTGGCGGCTTTGTCGCACGATCTGCGCACGCCGCTTACGCTGCTGCGGTTGCGCGCCGAGAATGTCGACAATGCCGAGGAGCGCGACAAGATGCTCGCCACCATTGCCGACATGGACGCGATGATCGGCGCGACGCTGAACTATGCGCGCGAGCAGGCCGCCGACGAGCCGCGACGCCCCACCGATGTCACCGCGCTGGTGCAGAGCGTCACCGACGACATGGCCGATGCCGGCCTCGACGTCACCATGACACACGCTCCGCCGGTCTCGATCGATTGCCAGCCGGCGGCGCTCAAGCGTGCGCTCACAAATCTGATCGAGAACGCGGTCAAATACGGCCAGCGCGCGCGGGTCTCGCTGTCAGCCTTGCCGCACGCCGTCGAGATTGCCGTGGAAGACGACGGTCCCGGCATTCCGGAAGATCAGCTGGGTAAGGTGTTCGAGCCGTTCTACCGGGTGGAAAGTTCGCGCAATCGCGATACCGGCGGGGTGGGACTGGGGCTGGCGATTGCTCGCACGGTGGTCGAGGCGCAGGGCGGCACGCTCGTTTTGAGCAACCGGCAACCGACCGGCCTCCGCGCATTGATCGTTCTGCGGCGACTGACGACATAAGCGGAACGAGATTCTCTGACCGCTGTTTCCTTTTCCCTATTTCCTTTTTTTGGCGCGCTTGCGACGTGCCCTCGCGGCAACATTCATGTTGTCGACCAGGTTTGGATAGGGCCGCCCGGCTCTGCGCGCACGGCGCTTGGCAGCCGTCTTTTGCGACGGCGAGAGCTTGCGTGACGATTTCCCTGCGCGCTTGCGGGGATTGGATTTGCGCCAGGGAGCTTTGGTCGATTTGGCCATGCGCTGCCAACGCTCGGACCGCCTTCAAGTTTCGCGCCACCCCCCGCTTACTGCACCTCGATCTTGGCCGCCGCCACCGCGCGCTTCATGCGCTCGAGCTGCACCCGGATCAGCGCGGCGAAATCACCCGGCGCGCCAGGTTGGGGCTGCGCCTGCTGCTTCGCCAGCGTCTCCCGCACCTGCGGCATAGCCAGCGCCTGCTCAAGCGCAGCATTCAGCTTGTCGATCACCGGCTTCGGCGTCCTGGCCGGCGCGATCAGGCCGAAGAACGCCATCCAGTCCAGGTCGGCAAGGCCCAGTTCGGCGAAAGTCGGCACATCCGGCAGTACGTCGAGCCGCTTCGGCGACGAGACCGCGAGCGCCCGCAGCTTGCCGTCCTGGATCAGCGGCAGCGAGGTCGGCAGGTTGTCGAACAGGATCTGGATCTGCCCGCCGACCGCGTCATTCAGGGCCGGTCCCACCCCGCGATACGGGACGTGGATGATATCGGTGCCGGTTGCGAGCTTGAACTGCTCGCCCATCAGGTGGCTGACCGAGCCGTTGCCGGCCGAACCATAGGTCAGCTTGCCGGGTTCGGCTTTCGCCAGCGTCACCAGGTCGGCCAATGTTTTCGCCGCCAGCTTCGGATTGACCGTGATGACATTCGGCACCTGCGCGATCAGTCCGACCGGCTCGAGCCCATCGACGTCATAGGGCAAGGACTTGTAGGCCGCCGGATTGATCGCCAGCGTCGAGGCGGTCCCCATGCCGATGGTGTAGCCATCGGCTGCGGCCTTGGCGATTGCAGCGGTGCCGATCGAGCCGCCGGCACCGCCGCGATTGTCGATCACCGGAGATTGCCCGAGCGGACCGCGCATCGCATCCGCGATCACGCGCGCAATGACGTCGGTCGAACCCCCGGCGGCGAACGGCACGATCAACGTGACCGGACGCGACGGGTAATGGTCCTGCGCGGCCGCAAACGAGACCGCGGCCGCACACAGCGCAAGGGCGATGAATATCCGGCTCATCCGAATAAATCGCGCAGCATCGTGTTGACGGTATCCGGCACCTCGACCTCCGGCAGATGGCCGATCTCTTCCAGATATTCGAGCTTGCCGTTCTTCAGGACCTTGATCAGCACGTCGGCGTTCCGGTCACCCGGATTGACCTTGTCGGTGCGGCCCTGGATCAGCAGCACCGGCATGGTGAGCTTCGCGCCCGCCTCCTGCGGACTGTAGCCGTTGACCATGCCAAGCTTGACGCCATGCATGAAGCCGCGCGGCATGGTCGCGCGCAGCACCCGCTGCACCTCCGCCTTCAGTTCGGGCGAGGCCTTGGGTCCGAGCAGCGCATCGACCCGCGCGCCGAAGCCGTAGAAGCCCTTGGCGACCTGGGCTTCACGCGTGGCGATGATCTTCTGCTTCTGCTCCTCCGGCATGTCCTTCGGACCGACGCCGGTGCCGGTCATCGCCAGCTTGGTGACCCGGTCGGGGTAATACATCGCAAAGCATTGCGCGACCCGGCTGCCGAAAGAATTGCCGACGATATTGACCGCTCCCTCGATCTTCAGCGCGGTCAGAAAGTCCCGCACCGCGTCCGCATAGTCCTTGCACTCGGCGACGTCCTTCACAAACCCGTCGCTCATCATGTAGCCCGGCGCATTCCAGGCGATCACGCGGTAGCGGTCGGACAGCCCTGCGAGCTGGTGGCGCCAGTGCATGGCGTTGGCGCCAACCCCATGCATCAGCAGCACCACGGGAGCGTCGGGCCGCCCCGCCTCCAGATAGCTGAAGCGGTCGCCCAGATAATTCGCGCGCGAGGCTGCCGGGATTTCGGCAAATCGCATGTCGGGCAAAGGCGGCAATTCGGATTTCATCTGGGCGAAAAGCGGGCTGGTGGGGGTCAAAGCAAGGATAGCGGCAAGGGCCGCAAGGGACAGGCGGACACGCATGGGGACCTCTCGTCACGTTACGGAGCGAGGCTATCACGGCGGCCCAAAGGGTCGAACGGCCGTTGCCGTCAACCCGGTTCCCTTGTTACGCCTTGGCCGCGTAGAATGGAACCGCAGGCATCAAGCTTGCATGTTTAAATCCCTTGTATCCACCAGCGGCCTGCCCCGATGAATGTTGCCGTCCCCCTCGAGGTCCTGAACACGAGCCAGTCTCCCAAGCCGCCGCTGCTCGCTTTCCTTGAGCAAACCCATGCGCGCTTTCGCGACGACTTTTCCGGCGCGGTCGCCAACTACATCCCGGAATTGAGCAAGGCCGATCCGGCGAAATTCGGCGTCGCCATCGCCACCATCGACGGCCATATCTATCAGGTCGGCGACGCCGCCTTCCCTTTCACCATCCAGTCGGTTTCCAAGGCCTTCGTATTCGGGCTCGCGCTCGAACTCCTGGGCGCCGACCATGTGGAATCCTTTGTCGGCGTCGAGCCGAGCGGCGAAGCCTTCAACTCGATCCGGCTGAACGCCAAGAACCAGCCGTTCAATCCGATGGTCAATGCCGGCGCCATCGCTTGTTCAGGTCTGATCTATCAGGCGAAGGGCGTGGAGGCCTTCGAGGTGATCCGCGGTGTGCTCGGCCGCTTTGCGGGGCGCGATCTCGATGTCGATGAAGCCGTCTACCAGTCCGAAACCGCGACCGGCGACCGCAATCGTGCGATCGGCTGGATGCTGCGCAATTACGGCATCGTCGGACAGAATGTCGACGCGGTGCTCGACGTCTATTTCCGGCAATGCGCGATCCTGGTGACCGCCCGCGACCTGGCCGTGATGGGGGCGACCCTGTCCAATGGCGGCGTCAATCCGGTCACCGGCGAGCAAGTGATCTCGCCGCTTGCGGTGGCGCGAACCCTGTCGATCATGACGTCGGCCGGCATGTACGATTATGCCGGCGAATGGACCTACCGGGTCGGCATGCCGGCAAAAAGCGGCGTCGGCGGGGGGTTTGTAGCCCCCCGGCCCACCCCGA
>JAEZBA010000687.1 GCA_023430245.1 Pseudomonadota bacterium | reverse complement strand
GGTGAGGCTTTGCAGGACGTAGAGGTTGAATCCGACCGGCGGGGTGATCTGCGCCATCTCGACCACCAACACGACATAGATACCGAACCAGATCAGGTCGAAGCCGGCCTTTTCCACCAGCGGGATGTTGATCGAGGTGGTGAGCACCACCATCGATATGCCGTCGAGGAAGCAGCCAAGCAAAATGAAGAACGCCGTCAGCGCGGTCAGCAATTGCCATTGGCTCAGGCCGAGCCCGGAAATCCATTCGGCGAGATTGCGCGGGATGCCGGTGAAGCCCATCGCAGTGGTGAGGAAAGCTGCGCCCGCAAGAATGAACGCGATCATGCAACTAGTGCGGGTCGCGCCCAGTAGCGCTGCGGTGAAATTGTCGCGCGTCAGCGATCCCATCCACCACGACAGCACCAGCGAGAGGAACACGCCGACCACCGCAGCTTCCGTCGCCGATGCGAGCCCGCCATAGATCGAGCCGATCACGCCGGCGATCAGCAGCATCACCGGGATCAGCCGGCGGGAAGCTGCGAGCCGCTGCATCAGCGGCATGGAGGGCTCCGCCGGCGGCATATGCTGCTTGTTGACCAGCGCCCACAGCGCAATGAAACCCATGAACAGCACGATCAGCATCGCGCCCGGCAACACACCGGCGATGAACAGCCGTGCGATCGATTGATCGGTCGCAGTGGCGTAGACGATCATGATGATCGATGGCGGGATCAGGAGGCCGAGCGTGCCGGAGCCTGCGAGAGTCCCGATCGCCAGGCCTTCGTCATAGCCGCGACGTTTCAGTTCCGGCAGCGAAATCCGGCCGATGGTGGCGCAGGTCGCGGCCGACGAACCGGAGACCGCGGCGAAGACGCCGCAGCCGACCACGTTCACATGCAGCAGGCGCCCGGGCAGCCGCTGCATCCATGGCGCCAGCGCCTCGAACATGTCGTCCGACAATTTCGTGCGATACAGGATTTCTCCCATCCAGATGAACATCGGCAGCGCGGTGAGGTCCCACGTATTGCCGGCCTGCCACATCGATGCGGCGAGCGCCTGGCCGGGCGGGGTCGAAACCGTTATTGCCATCGCGACATAGCCGATTGCAGCGAGGGCGAAAGCGATCCAGATTCCGGACGCCAGCAACAGCAGCAGCAGTACGATCAGCACAATGGCGAGTTCGACGACGCCCATCACTCGGTCTTCCCGAGGGTGACCGCATCCTCGCTCGCCTGGAAGCTCGGCCCGCGCCCGCGCAATACGGTCAGGAATTCGTCAATCAGCGCGATGGTCAGAATGATGGCTCCGAGCGCCATGGCCGCCTGCGGCACTGCAAGCGGAAACCGCACCACGCCGGGCGAGACTTCGTCATATTGGAACGACACGAAGGCAAATCTCGCGATCTGCCAGGCGATGTAACCGGAAAAGATTGCGGCAACGCCGAACGCCCACAATTCCAGCGCGTAGCGGACTCGCGCCGGCACCGTTTGAAGCAACATGGTGATGCGGATATGCGCGCCGGCTTTCAGCGTGCCCGCGAGTGCGAGAAAGCTCGCTGCCGCCAGCAGCGAGCCGGACAATTCAGCAAGCGAGAGAATGACGATGCCGATCGGCTCGATGCCCAGAAGCCGCAACGTTCCGTCGATCAGGCGTCCGCCAAGCTGCGCCCCGACCAGAAGCGCAATCGACACCAGACACGCGGCTGAGAGCCAGAGCGCGACGGCGTAAAGTCTGTCGAGGGCCGCGCGCATGGCGGAACGGCGCATGGCGCTCCGCGCGGGCGGAGCGCCGTTCGCCGCTTACTTCTTATAGTCGTCCAACATCTTCTGGCCGTCAGGACCGGCCTTGGCCGCCCATTCGGTGGCAATGGTTTCGCCGATCTTGGACAGACCGGCTTTCAGATCGGCGCTCGGCTCCATGACGACGATCTTTGCGTCCTTCAGGGCCTTGGTCTTGATCGCCATCTCGTCCTGCGAGGCTTTCCAGCCGCGTTCCTCTGCGACCTTTGCGGCATCAAGCAGCGCCTTCTGTTCATTCGGCTTCAGCTTGTCAAATGCCGCCTTGTTCACGAACACGATGTTGCGTGGCAGCCAGGCCTGGGTGTCGATGTAGTGCGTCAGGTAGTCCTGCGCCTTGGTGTCGACGCCGGTCGAGGCTGAGGTAATCATCACGTCGACACGGCCGGTCGCGAACGCGGTCGGCAGGTCGGGCACTTCGATCTGGGTCGGGATCGCACCGGCCAGCGAGGCGATGCGGCCGATGGTCGGATTGTAGGTGCGGAATTTCACGCCCTTCAGGTCGTTGACCGAATTGATCTCGCGCTTTGCGTAGAGTCCCTGCGGTGGCCACGGCACCGCGTAAAGCAGCATCAGCCCTTCCGAATCGAGTTGCTTCTGCAGATAGGGCTTCTGCACGTCATAGAGTTTTTTGGCGGCGTCATAGCCGGTGGCGAGGAATGGCAGCGAGTCGGCCGCATAGACCGGAGATTCGTTGCCAGCCAGTGACTGCAGGATCTCGCCGACCGGCGCCGTGCCCTGCCGGACCGCGCGCTTGATCTCCGGATGCTTGAACAGCGAGCCGGCGGAATGGATCTTGATTTTCAGCGACCCGTTCGTAGCCTTGTCCACGTCGGCGGCGAACTGCGCCGCATTACGCGTATGGAAATTGCCGTCGGGATACGGCGTCGGCATATCCCAGGAGGTCTGGGCCTGGCCCGAACCGGCCAGTCCGATTGAGCCAAGTCCGACGGAAACCAGGGCAGCAGCAACCACGCGCGTCAACGACATTTTCTGACCCTCCCGAAAAGAAGCCAAGCCGGCAGCAGCTATGCAAGCATCGCGCCTAACCGTGCCGTCTTGCAAGGGGGCACAACTGCCTCCCTGCGACACCGGAACCCCGGCACATTTCAACAGGTTCGGTGCGGTGCGGCATGTCTTTCCGCGCCGGACATGCTAACGGCGTGCCGTCACCGACCGGAAGGATTGCGGATTCCTTTGGCCAAGAGCGTACTCGACAAGGACCTGAAAAAGGTCGTCCGGATCGAACACGCGACGCAGGACCTTACCCGCTCGCTGACCAAACCCGGTCTGCTGATCCTGTTCCTGATGGGCACCGTGGCGCTGGCGAGCCTGTCGGTGGCCGACGGCCCTCTCAGCTACCTGGTCGTCATTGCGGCGCTGATCGCCGCCTATATGGCGCTCAGTATCGGGGCCAATGACGTTGCCAATAATATGGGGCCCGCGGTCGGCAGCCGCGCCCTGACCATGGGTAGCGCGCTCCTGATTGCGGCGGTCTGCGAGGCCGCCGGAGCGCTGATTGCCGGCGGCGACGTGGTGCGCACGATTTCCCGCGACCTTCTCCGGCCCGACGCCGATCTTCCTGCCATCAATTTCGTGCTGGTGATGTCCGCGGCCCTGCTCGCGGCGGCGGCCTGGATTCACCTCGCCACCTTCCTGGGCGCGCCGGTCTCGACCACCCATTCGGTGATCGGCGGCGTGATGGGGGCCGGCGTTGCCGCCGCCGGGATCAATATGGTGGTGTGGCCGGTGATCGGCGCCATCGCGGCGAGCTGGGTGATCTCGCCGGTCATGGGGGGCCTGATCGCGGCCGCCCTGCTCGGCTTCATCAAATGGAGCGTGCTGTTCCGCGCCGACAAGATTACGGCGGCGCGGCGCTGGGTGCCGGTGATGGTGGCGCTGATGGCCGGCGTGTTCGCGATGTATCTGATCACAAAGGGCCTGAGCCGGGTCTGGAAGCCCCCCCTATTCGCGACGGCCGGCCTCGGCATGGCCGCCTTCGCGGCCGGCTATTTCGCGGCAATTCCCTGGGTGCGGCAACGCGCGCACCACATGGAAAACCGCCGTAAGGATGTCAGCGCGCTGTTCACCCTGCCGCTGATCTGCTCCGCGGCGCTATTATCTTTCGCCCACGGCGCCAATGACGTGGCCAATGCGGTGGGTCCGCTGGCCGCCATCGTGTCCACCGCGGCAACCGGCGAGACCTCGCCGGCCCGTGTCGTGCTGCCCTTCTGGGTACTGCTGATAGGCGCTGTCGGCATCGCCATCGGGCTGGCGCTGTTCGGACCGAAGCTGATCCGCACCGTCGGCGAAAAAATTACCAAAATGGATGCGATCCGTGCCTTTTGCGTCGCGCTAGCGGCAGCCATTACCGTCCTGGTCGCCTCCGCCTTCGGCATGCCGATTTCGTCCACGCACACCGCGATCGGGGCGATTTTCGGGGTAGGCTATCTGCGCGAGTTCCTGACCAACAAGGGCGTCCCCAACCCGGCCGTGCGGCCGCGTTCGCTGTTCCTCGAGCCGTCGCAGCTCAACAACACGCCGGAAAAGGCCCTGACCAATTTCCAGAAGCGGGAGAGGCGCAAACTGGTCCGCCGCCAGCACGTCGTCGGCATCGCGGCGGCCTGGGTGATCAGCGTCCCGGCGACAGCGATGCTGGCCGGCGTGTTCTATGCCGTGATGGCCGCCTTCGCCGGCTGAGCGGATTGCAGCGCGCGCTTGTGAACAAGCGATGCCATCTCCACCAATTGCGGGTCGGACAGCAGCCGCCGGGCCTCAGCAAGGATGACCCAGTGGCGATGCCGGCTTTCCTTCTCCGGCCAGTCGTCGAGTTGTCGGACGACCCGCAGCGGAAACATCTGAACCTCGATCGGCGCGGTGCGGAGGCTGCCCTTGAAGCCGCGATAATGCCCGATCGGAGCGGTCTCCACTTCACCCTCGATGCCGGCTTCCTCGAACGCCTCCCGCGCCGCGACCTGCCATAGTTCGTAGCCCTCGATCGGCGCGCCCTTCGGAAAAATCCAGCGTCCGGTGCCGCGCGAGGTGATCAGCAGGAAAACCGGGGTTCCGCGGACAATCGTGTAGGGAATGGCCCCGGCCTGCAGCGCAGGCTCGATCCCGCCCCGGCCAAGCCGCGCATCGATCCATTGTCCCAAGCGTTGCGTCAGCGCCAATGCGGTATTCTCCCTGCGCAAATCATGCATTGCGCCAGTTTGCGCCAGCCGTCAAACGCCGCGCGACCGCATTTGTTCGCATTCGGGTTGCAGCGATGCCGTCGACGCGAGCATGATGCTCTCGCCCCTTTTTCGCTCCGACATAATCGCATGACCCTCAAAAGCACCCGCACGCGCTCGGCATCCTGGGATTTCTGGATCGACCGGGGCGGCACCTTCACCGATGTCGTCGGCCGCAAGCCGGACGGGCATCTGGTGGCGCACAAGCTTCTCTCCGAGAATCCGGAGGCCTATCGCGACGCAGCGGTGCAAGGCATCCGCGAGTTGCTGGGGCTGAAGCCGGGGGAAGCGATTCCGCCGGGGCGCATTGGCGCGGTGAAAATGGGCACCACGGTCGCGACCAATGCGCTGCTCGAGCGCAAGGGCGACCGCACGCTGCTGTTCACCACGCGCGGTTTCCGCGACGCTTTGCGGATCGGGTATCAGGCCCGGCCGAAGATCTTCGCCAAGGAGATCATCAAGCCGGACATGCTGTTCGAGCAGGTGATTGAAATCGACGAGCGGGTTCGGGCGGATGGTACAATTGAGCAGGCGCCCGACCTTGCCGCCATCGAGCCGAAGCTCCGCCGCGCCCATGACGACGGCATTCGCGCGGCAGCAATCGTATTCATGCATGCGTACCGCTATCCGGAGCACGAGAAGCAAGTCGCCGAACTGGCGCGGCGCATCTTTACGCAGGTCTCGGTCAGCCACGAGGTGTCGCCGCTGATCAAGTTTGTCGGCCGCGGCGATACGACCGTGGTGGATGCGTATCTGTCGCCGATTTTGCGGCGGTATGTGGAGCAGGTGGCGACAGCGCTCGACGCGCGGCGCTCCAACGCACGCCTCATGTTCATGATGTCGTCGGGCGGACTAACCGCAGCCGACCTGTTCCAGGGCAAGGACGCGATCCTGTCCGGCCCCGCCGGCGGCGTGGTGTCGATGGCGGAGACCGCCCGCGAAGCCGGTTTCAGCCGCGTCATCGGCTTCGACATGGGCGGCACCTCGACCGATGTCTCGCATTATGACGGCGAATACGAGCGCGCCTTCGAAACCGAAGTCGCGGGCGTGCGCATGCGCGCACCGATGATGCGCATCCACACGGTGGCGGCCGGCGGCGGTTCGATCCTGCATTTCGACGGCGCGCGGTTTCGCGTCGGGCCGGATTCGGCCGGCGCCAATCCCGGACCGACATGCTATCGCCGCGGTGGCCCGCTCGCCGTCACCGACGCCAATGTGATGGCGGGGAAACTCCTGCCGGATTTCTTCCCGAAGATTTTCGGCCCCGCGCAAGATCAGCCGCTCGACGCGGAGGCTGTACGCGCGGCGTTCGGC
>JAEZBA010000697.1 GCA_023430245.1 Pseudomonadota bacterium | reverse complement strand
ATCGTCGTAATCGATGGCGTGCGAGGCGACGCCGTAAATCAGCGCGCGTTCCGGTGCCGGCGCCTGCAGCGCCGAGATCGGCGTGTTGGCGCCGTCATGAACGATACCGAGGCCGCGCGCGGCCGTGCGGGTGACCGGCTCGTTCCAGCCCGTGACCAGGCAGGCGATGCAGTCGGTGAATCCGAGACGAACCGTGTTCAGCGCGTCCGGCGGCAGCGCTTCGTAACGCAGGCCGGCGACGAAGCGCCCCATATCCGTCGTCAGTCCCATGCCCCGGTTTCCTTCTCCATGCGCAGACGAGTCCGGTTAGAAAAGCCCGTTTGTCATGTCAACGCAAGGTTTGATATAGGAAACACCCGGATCCCGAGCCCTTAGCGATGACCAGGCCAGAAAACGACGACGATCGCATCGACCCGCGCTATATCGTGCCCGGGCTGTCGCGCGGACTTGCGCTGCTGCAGCTGTTTCCGCGCAGCAAGCCGGCCAAGACGCGGGCCGAACTCGCGGCCGGGCTCGGGCTGACGCGGTCGGCAACGTACCGGCTGGTCTATACGCTGGAGGCCGACGGCTTTATCGCCCGCGATTCCGAGACGCGGCGCTACCGCCTGACGTCGAAAACGCTCGACCTCGGCTTTGAATATCTGCACGCCCAGCCGATCACCGAGATCGCGCAGCCGTTCCTGCGCGCGCTGAGCGATCGGACAAATTCCGCCGCCCATGTTGCTATCCTTGATGGATGGCATGCGGTGTATCTCGCCCGCGCGGTGCCGAATGTCGGACTGGTCAGCAACCTGCAACTCGGCGCTCGCCTGCCGGCTCACACCACCTCCAGCGGGCGCGTCATGCTCGCCCACCAGGATGAGGCGCGTCTGCGCGATCTTTATGACCGGCTGCGCAAGGAACTGCGCGGGCAACAGGCGGTTCCGCCACTTCAGGACTTCAACAACCAGATCGCGGCGGACCGGAAACGCGGTTACGTCTTCCACCGTTCAACGGTCGATCCCGGGCTGGTCAGCCTTGCTTACCCGGTTCGGGATCACGATTCGCGAGTGGTCGCCGCCGTCACCGTCATCGTTCCCGAAAAACTGTCAGACATGATCGGTGGGGAGAGGGCGCTGCGTCCTATGGTGTATGAAACGGCAGACGCGATCTCCCGCAAGATCGGATACCGTGGCTGACAATGGCAAGAAACGCGGCGCAAGCTGTGTCAGAATGCGCGACCAAACTGGCGATTCGCCATCACCACATGACCAAATCGACAGATGCTGACAGTTCCGAGGTCTTCCGCTACGGCGGAGCCGGTTCCGTTCTGTTGATTGCATTGCTGCTTTATGTGGGATTGCACCCCTTGGCGCTCGGCGGAACGGTTTCGCGGATTGCTGGCGGACTGATCGTTGTCGTCATCCTGGTATCGGGGACCATGGCGGCGAGCCGCTCGAGGCTACTGCGCGCGATTGGAATTGCGCTCGCGATCGTCACCCTGTGCTTGCAGGTGACATGGTTTGTAACGGACGACCGCATGGTCGAGGCCGCGATGATGGCGTCCTTCGCCATCTTCTGTTTCTTCACGGCTGCGGTCATTCTGAGCCACGTGCTGTCATTCGGCCCGCTCTATGCGGATCGGGTGCATGCGGCGCTGAGCGTCTACATCCTACTCGCCTTCGCCTGGGCGGGGGCCTACGCCATGATCGAGATCTTGTCGCCCGGGGCCTTCTCTTTCCCGGCCGGTGTTGGCGCCAAGGATCAGGGCGGCCCTCTGCTCGCCGACATGATGCATCTCAGCATCGCCGCGCTGACTTCGACCGGGTTCGGCGACATCACCCCGGTCGCCCCTTTTGCGCGCTCGCTCAGCCAGCTCGAACAGTTGACGGGCGTGTTTTATATCGCTGTATTGATCTCGCGACTTATCGGCCTTTACCCGATGGAAGAGCGCGTGAGCAAGGAGCCGGACCGTCCGGCCGGGTAGCTTTCGATGTATCTTTCGCGCTGGATGAGAGTTGCGCTCGTCGTCGGTCTCGCGGCCCTGACGGTGGGCTTGGGTTTTTACGCCTACCGCTATTCCACCCGCCCGGTGACGCTGACAGTCGCGGCCGGCTCACTTGACGGGGAGGGGGCGAGGCTGATGAACGCGTTGGCGTCCCGGCTCGCCTCGACGGCCAATTCCAGCATCCGGCTGAAAGTGATCGATACCGGAACACCGCTCGGTGCGGCCGAAGCCTTTGCGAAAGGCGACGTCGACCTCGCCATCGTCCGCGGCGATGCGACCGACCTGAAAGGTGCGCGGACCGTGGTGGTGATCACGCACGGCGTGCTGATGCTGCTCGGCTTGCCCGGGACGTCGGTGACCGACATCGACCATCTGAAGGGCAAGACCATCGGTGTGGTGGGGGGTGCGGTCAATCACCGGATCGCGTCGGTCCTGGAAAGTGAATATGATCTCGCCCGCTCGAAGGTGAAGTTCGTGGATCTGACGCTGCCGGAGGTTGCTTCGGCGATCCAGAGCAAGAAGATCCAGGCGCTGCTGCTCGTCACGCCGATCTCCGGCCGCTATCTGACGATGTTGCGCAATCTGTTCCCGCGAGATTCCAAGAAGAGCCCGACATTGCTCGCGATAGATTCCGCGGGCGCCATTGCCGCGGCCGTCGGAGCTTACGAAAGCTTCGACATTCCGAAGGGCACGATCCGCGGGTCGCCGGCGACTCCTGACGACGATCTGACCACATTGCGCGTTCCGATCTATCTGATCGCGAAAGAGAAGTTGAACACCGATACCGCGACGCAGCTCACCCAGGCGATCATGGAGACGCGCGGCAACATGATCGGCGAGCACCCGATCCTCGCGCAGATTGCCGCGCCTTCCACGGAGAAGGACGCGGTCATTCCGATTCATCCCGGCGCCGAGGCCTATTTCAGCGGCGACGTGAAGACCATCTTCGACAAGTATGGCGACCAGTTTTTCTATGCATCGATGCTGATCGGAATGCTGAGTTCGCTGGCCGCCGCCTTCTGGAAATTCATGATGCCTGCGCCCGAAGGCGGGCGTCCGCCTCAACGGCTCTACAACATCACCGGGCGCATCCGCGATGCGGCGACGGCCGAAGACCTCGACCGCATCGAGGATGAGATTGACGATATCCTGCGCACTGAATTGTCGCGCGAGGGCGGTGGCGATAGCGATGCCGGCGCCTTGCAGATCGCGCTCAGCCGTCTCGAATATCTGATCAAGCAGCGGCGGCGCATATTGCAGGCGCCGCTGGCCGGCTAGCAGCGGGCTGGCTTCAGTCCACCTTCACGCGCGCCGCATCCATGGCGTGCAGTTCGGACGCCTTGCCCGATTTCATCACCATGCCGGGGAGGGGGCGCCCGAGCGCCTCCTGCGCCATCCGTGCAACGTCGACCAGCGCGTCAAGGTCGATCCCGGTGTCGATCCCCATTTCGTGCGCCATATGCACGAAATCCTCGGTGCAGATGTTGCCGACGGCGCGCGGCGCAAACGGGCAACCGCCGAGGCCGCCGATCGAGCCCTCGAAATGACGGATGCCGCAATCAAGGCCGGCCAGCGCATTGGCGATGCCGAGCCCGCGGGTGTTGTGCAGGTGCAGCCCGATCACGGCCTGCGGAAAGGTCTTCTGCAGGTCCTCCACGGTGCGGCGGATGCGGTCGGGATTGGCGACCCCGGTGGTATCGGCGAGATAGACGATTGGCGCGCCGTGTCCGAGCAGTTGATCCATCAGCCGGTGCATGCGCTCGCGCGACACCGGGCCTTCGTATGGGCAGCCGAAGGCGGTGGCGATCGCGCCGACCACGCGGCTCTGCGTACCCTTTGCGGCGGCCGCGATCTCGTCGATTGCCGCCATGCCTTGTTCGGTGGTCATGCGCACGTTCAGGCGGTTGAAGCTGTCACTCACGGCAACGCCGACCTTCAGATCGTCGATGCCGGCGGCAATGGCGCGCTCGGCACCGCGGGCATTGGGGATGAACGCTGCGTAGCGGACGCCCGGCTCGCGTCTGATGCCGGCGGCAACGGCCTCGGCATCGGCGAGTTGTGGGATCACCTTCGGATGCACGAAGCCGGTGATTTCGATCTTGGTCAGCCCGGTCTTCGACAGGGCATCGATCAGCGCGATCTTTGTATCCGTCGGGACGAAGCTGCGCTCGATCTGCAGCCCGTCGCGCAAACCAACTTCGCTGATCTCGATGCGCTGCGTCATTGTGCCGGCGACCAGTCCGGAGCAGTCAGACGGCGCTTCTTGTCCGCGGTTCTGCTGACCTTGGGATCGTCGAGCCCCTCCTTGTCCCAGAGCTGGCAGGTGACGGTCTTGTGCTTCTGGTCGAGACCTTCGCAGTAATTGGTGAATTCGCAGACGCGCACGCGGTCGCCAAGGCCGAGCTTTGTCTTCAGGAACCAGTCGGGATCGGCGAGCGACTGGCGTGCGGAGCCGACAATGTCGCAGGCACCATCCGCCAGCATCTGCTCGGCAAATTCGAAATTATGCACACCGCCGGTACACACGACCGGCGTTTGCAGCCCGGCGGCATGGATCGCCTTGCGGATCGCTGTGGTCGCATCGACGTTGCGGCCGAACGGGCCACGTTCGTCGGAGATATATTGCGGCATGCATTCATAGCCGCTCGGCCCGGTATATGGATAGGCCGCGCCGCCGACGCCGGGCTGCTTGGCGTCGTCGAACTTGCCGCCGCGCGAGGTCGAGATGAAATCCATCCCGGCTTTGGCGAATTGCAGTCCGAAATAAACCGCATCGTCGACGCCACTGCCGCCGTCGATGCATTCGTCCGCGAGATAGCGGCAGCCGACCGCGAAATGGGGCTGCGTCCGCGCACGGACTTCCCTGAACACCTCGAGCGGAAGCCGCACGCGGTTCTCCAGCGAGCCGCCATAGCCGTCGTCGCGGGTATTCTTGCGCGAGAGGAAAGACGCCATCGTATAAGCGTGAGCGTAATGCAGTTCGACGCCGTCAAAGCCGGCGGTTTGCGCGCGCAGTGCCGCATCGGCGAACAGCTTCGGCAACACGTCCGGAAGCTCGCGGATATGCGGCAGGTCCATGTCGGTGACGCGCTCGCGATAGCCGAACTCCAGAGATTCCAGCTCACGCTCGGTGAGAACTTTGGCCAGCTCGTCACGCTTCATGCCGGCCAGCGCGGCGCGGAGTTCGGCATCGCTGAGGCCGGGCAGTGCGGCGCGATGCGCGTCGGTGATGGCGAGAAACCGCTCGAAATATTTCTTTGCGTCGGGCCGGCGCCGGATCGACAGGAAGTCGATGAGCTGGATGAAAACCCGCGACTGGCCCTCGCTCGCCTCCCGCACCGCATCTACCAGCCTCGTCAGGCCGGGGATGAAGCGGTCGTCGCCGATCCGCATCAAAGGTCCGCTGGGGATGTCCCGGATGCCGGTCGCCTCGACCACGATCGCGCCGGGGCGCCCCTTGGCGAAGCGGGCATACCACTCGACCACGGCATCGGTGACGAACCCGTCCTCGGTCGCCCGCCATGGCACCATGGCCGGCACCCAGGTGCGCTGCTCCAGCGCAACGGGGCCGACCGCCACCGGCGAAAACAGCCGGGAGGCCTGCGCTTCAGCGCTCGTCGGGATCCGGCCGAATGTCGGCTCGAACTGGATGCGCTGCGGGGGACGCCACATCGGTTCGCTCGCATTTTGAATTATATCCAGTTGGATGTATGCGTCTGCGGCAGGGCCGTCAATCGGACCACCCGATGACGGTTGTCACCGCCTGTCCTGCGCGGATAGGTTTCTAAAGCTCTCACCCGCCATTCTCGCTCCATGCTCGCTCCCAGCGCCTTCTCCGACAGCTTCGCGCGCGACCATTTGCCCCCGTTCGATCTGTGGCCCGCATTCGAGGGTCTGGATGAACTCGGATATCCGCAGCGCTTCAATGCCGCGGTCGAACTGATCGACCGGCAGGTGGCGGCCGGATTTGGGCCCCGACCTGCGATCCGCACCCCGGCCGTGACCTGGACCTACGAGGAACTGCTCGACAAGGCGAACCGCATCGCTGCGGTGCTGCGCGACGACCTCGGCCTCGTGCCCGGCAATCGCGTGCTGCTGCGGTCGGCGAACAATGCGATGAAGGCCGCGGCGTGGCTCGGCGTCCTGAAAGCCGGCGGCATTGCGGTCGCCACCATGCCGCTGCTGCGCGCCGCAGAGCTGTCCTACATGCTGGGCAAGGCGAAGGTGAAGTTCGCGCTCTGCGATGCACGGCTGACCGAAGAACTCGATAAGGCGGCGGCCTCCGCGCCGGGTCTCAAGACCATCGCCTTTCACACCGATGCGGACGATGGCCTCGAAGCGCGCATGGCGCGAAAGAGCGGTGACTTCGACAATGTCATTCCGTCTCATGACGATGTGGCGCTGATCGCCTTCACCTCAGGCACCACCGGGTTGTCCAAGGCGACCGTGCATTTTCACCGCGACGTGCTCGCGATTGCCGATTGCCTGCCGCGTCATATCCTGAAGCCCACGCCCGACGACGTCTTTCTCGGCTCCGCGCCGTTCGCCTTCACCTTCGGGCTTGGTGCCATGCTGGTGTTTCCGCTCCGCTTCGGTGGTTCGGCAGTGATGCTCGAGCAGCCGACGCCGGAAGCGATGTTGTCCGCAATCGAACGCGAGGGCGTTTCGCGGCTGTTCACGGTGCCGACCTTGTATCGCGCCATGACCCCGCTCGCGGCCGGCTATGACGTATCGTCGCTCAAGAGCTGTGTATCCTCCGGAGAGCATATGCCGCTGGCGGTGTTCGAGGGCTGGTACCGCGCGACGGGCGTGCGGCTGATGAATTCGATCGGCTCGACCGAGATGCTGCACGGCTTCCTGATCAATCAGGACACGCAGCGCATCCCCGGCGCGGTCGGCGAAGCGGCGCCGGGCTATCGCGCGATGGTGGTCGACGAGGAGATGAATCCGCTGCCGCCGGGGCAGGTGGGGCGGCTCGCGGTGCGCGGTCCGACCGGGTGCCGCTATCTCGACGATCCCGAGCGGCAGCAGAAATACGTGCAGGCCGGCTGGAATCTGACCGGCGATGCGTTCGAGACCGATGACGACGGCGTGTTCTGGTATCACGCCCGCACCGACGACATGATCGTGAGCGCGGGCTACAACATTTCCGGCGCCGAGGTGGAGGGCGTGCTGTTGCAGCATGCCTCTGTCGCCGAATGCGCGGTGGTCGGATTGCCGAACGAGGAGCGCGGGCAGATCGTCGCGGCTTACGTGGTTCTGCGCGAGGGTGCGATAAACGGCGAGGTCATGAAGCGGGAGTTGCAGGACCTCGTGAAGGCGCAGATCGCGCCGTACAAATACCCACGCGCCATCGAGTTTGTTGCGGCACTGCCGAAAACCATAACCGGCAAAATCCAGCGCAGCGCGCTGCGTGAGGCGCGCTAGCCGGATTGGCTCGGACGCCGCACGCTGTCTACAGCCAGGCGGTACCACGCGACGAAGGGTAGGACCGTCGCTTCGGAAAATGTCGTGACTTCGACTCCGGATACGCCGGTTTCCGGATATTCGTTTCCGCGCGGCCGGTAGGCCGTACCAAACAGGATGTCCCAGAGCGGGAACCAGAGCGCAAAATTCCGGTCGAAATGCTTCGGCTCGATCGAGTGGTGGATGCGGTGATATTGCGGTGACGTGAGGAGCCACCATAGCGGCCCGAAGCTCACGCGAATATTCATGTGCACGAGATAAGCCCACGCCGCGGGAATCGCCGCAATGAAGATCACGTCGGATGCCGGCAGCCGGAATAGAAGCACCAGCGGTAGCGTCATGAAGACCGGAATAAGGAAATGCTCAAGGAAGTGAGCGCGTTGGGTCGTGGTGACGTTCAGCGCCGTATCCGAATGATGCAGGACGTGCTGGGGCCACAGCAACCCCGAATGCTGCAGCCGATGAAACCAGTAAAAGGCGAAGTCGAGAGCCAGCGCGCTCAGAAGCATGGCTGCAAAGCCGAGAGGCAAGGACGTGCCGGCCTCGAATTCGAGACTGAAGATGCCGCTCCAGCCGACGCGATCGATCGCGCTCTGCACGAAGGCTGATTGCAGCGGGACCAGGGATGCGGCGAGCAGCAACATCATCGCGCCATAGACGATGTTGACCGGGGCATTCGACATCGGCTGACGACGGGCGGGGATTAGCCGCTCAAGAAGCAGCCCGCCGGCGATCATGAGCGCGAATAGTTGCAGGACCGTGCTGTCGTAGACCTCAACCAGAAACTCGGGCAGCCGCGCCGACCAGGCCGTATCGAACTCAACGGCCCCTCGATCCGGCGCGGAATTCGTGAACAGCGAAAAGACTGCAATCAGCAAGACGATTGAAACGGCGGCGGCAAGGGACGCGGGGCGAATTCGCGGCATTTCCAGAACGGTAGCGGTTCAGTTTCATCTGAAACTGTCGCCGATCAGGGGCAAGTCTGCAACCCTGTGCGACATTTGTGCTCACTCACTGATGTCGCCGCGGATGTCGCCGATATTGCG
>JAEZBA010000683.1 GCA_023430245.1 Pseudomonadota bacterium | reverse complement strand
GCGCCGCGGATGGCTTTTTTCGTCTCGGCTTCGAGCTCGTTCAGCGACCAGGTCATGCGCCGGCCTCGTCAAGCGGCGGCAGCACCCAGTCGTCCGAATCGCAGGTGCCAATGTCGTCCAGCAGAGGCGCATTCTGGAACATAGTGATGCGCACCCAGCGATCCGACTTGGGGTCGAAACGGGTGGCGCCGAAGCAAGCCAGCTTCGCGCGCAGCAGATCGATCGGCCGCATCTGCGCGGAGAGGAGATTGTCGCGCACCTCGGCATAAGGATGCCGCGCCGACATCTGGATGCGGCGGACCAGATGCCGATGCTCCGGATGCTGCAGCAGGAAAGCCGAAACGCGGTCGCCGCGCTCGCGCGTCCGCAGCACCCGGTAGAGCGCGGCGACATCGCGGGCGATGCCGAGCGGCTGCTCGCGGTCGGCGCCGTCGTCCTCCGCCCGTTCGCCGAGACGCGGTTCGAGCTTTTCCTCGGAGACATACCAGAAGCGGGCCTGCTGCGCGGTCTCACCGAAATCGGTTTCGATTGCGAAGCGGTAGTTCTGCTCGATCAGCGCGATAAGCGCGGCAACACTCATCCTGCCGTCGATGAAAAATTCCGCGTCCTCGTCGCAGGCCATCGTCTCCGCAAGGTCGTCGACCAGATCGCCGTGCGGCTCGATCAGGAGCGAGACCAGCAATTCCTGCGCTTCGAGGCAAAGCTCGGCCTCCGCCCACCGATAAAGCGAATCGAACGGCAGCGACCCGGATGGACCGCGGTCAATCTGCGCCGACAGTCTCCCGATGTCTGCGGCAAGACTTTCGATGCGCGCCTGCTGCACGGCATCGGTCGTGGTCCAGGATGCCACCAGCCTGCGTGCACGTGCGACGAGGGGCGGAAGTCTGTTCCAGGTCGAAGGGCGCGACAGGCTGCGCACCCGCACCAATGCGGTCTCGCGCGCGGTGATCCAGTGATCGAGCAGCGCCGGGTGATTGATCAGAAACGGCGCCATGCCAAGACCGGTGGCATTGCCGACGCCAAGACTGCGGCGGAGCGCAGGCGCAAGCGTCACCGCCTTGTCCGGTGCTTTGACCCTCGCCGCGTGATCGACAAGATCGAGGGTGAAGGCGCGGATCAGGAACACGGCGAGCATCTCGGCCTGGAACGGCGCGTTGAACTCCTCGCGGCCGCAGATCGCCTCGCGCACCGCGAGCCCGAACTTGCCGCTGCCATAGACCGCGGTCGTACGCATCAGGTAGCCGACCGGAGCGAGGTCTTCGGCGCGTGGCTGCTGCCCCGCAGCGAGGCAGGACACCACATGATTGAACAGGCGCACGCTTTTGTTGGCGCGCGCCAGCACGATTTCCTTTTCGCTGACGCGGCCTGCCTCCTGACGCGGCACGTTGGCGCGCAGGCGTTCGATATCGGCCGGCGACGGTTCGCCGTCATACAGCGCGAAGGCCGCGTCCCACTCTTCCGCAATCACGCGATCGGTGCGCTTCTCCGGCGACAGGTCATGCGCGAAGGCGACGAGGCTGTAGCTCCGCACGGGGCCGGCGGCACGATAGACCGCAACGCCCTCGCCGCGCGCGTCCACATCCCACGAGACCCGCGACAGCCGCCAGTTGTCGCGCGCAAGCCTGCGCAGCAGCACGCGCATGAAGGACAGACGGGTCTGATGGAAGCTGCCGAGACGATCGAGCCGCATCACCATGTCCGGCGATCGCAGCGTCACGGCGGACAGATGCTCTCTGTCGGCGGCTGGCCCGTCCAAGTCACGCAAGACTGGTTCAGGCCGCGTCATCATTGTCAGACGCCCGTGCTCGTTGCGCGCTTGGCCACCGTCTCGCGGCCTGGCTGCTGCGCTTGCGCCTGTGGCCCGAAGGATCGCTCGAAAAAGTCGAGCCAGTTGCCGCCCATGATCCTGTCGACATCCGGCGCTGCGAAGCCGACCTCCGCAAGGCCCCCGGCAATGTTCGCAAATTGCGTGTTGTTGCGGACCCAGTCCGGCTGCGGCGGAAACACCGCGGCGCCAAGCGGGCCGGAGGCGCCGCGCGAGTCCCGCGTCCAGCGGCCGACCCGCATCCACTCGACCACGGAGTCCGGCTGATCCTGGCAGAGATCCGAGCCGATGCCGATGCGCTCGACGCCCATCAGTTCGGCCGTTCGTGCGACCATCTCGCAGAAGCTGCGCAGCGTGCAGCCCGAGCCGCCTTTGAGATGCAACGGATAGAGCGAGAAGCCGAGCATGCCGCCGCTCTGCCCGAGCGCCTTGAGCACGGCGTCGGACTTGTTGCGCGGCACGTCATGCCATGACGATGGATTGGCATGCGTGATCGCGATCGGCCGCGATGACAGCTCGATCGCCTCCAGCGTCGAGCGCTCGGCCGAATGCGACATGTCGATCACCAGACCGACGCGGTTCATCTCGCGGATCACTTCGCGTCCCATACGCGTGATGCCGGGATCTTCCGCCTCATAGCAGCCGGTCGCAAGCAGGCTCTGGTTGTTATACGAGAGCTGCATGAAGCGCACGCCGAGGCGATGCCAGATTTCAACGAGCGACAGATCGTCCTCGATCGGCGACGGATTCTGGAAACCGAAGATCACGGCCGTGCGGCCATCCTGCTTCGCGCGCCGCACGTCATCGGCCGTATAGGCCGGGCAGATCAGGTCCGGATAATCCTGAAACCAACGGTTCCACTGTCCGATATTGGCGATCGTTTCGCGGAAATTCTCATGGTAGCAGATCGTGACGTGGATCGCGGTGACGCCGCCTGCGCTCAGCTCCCGGAAAATCTTCTCCGACCAGTTGCAATATTGCAGGCCGTCGATGAGGAAGCGATCGGTCGGGGCCATTCGTCCTACTCCGGCATGCCTGCGTTGATGTAGGACGTCTTCATCGCGGTGAAGAATTCGACTGCCACCCGGCCCTGCTCGCGCGGGCCGTAGGACGATTTCTTCCGGCCGCCGAACGGCACATGATAATCGGTGCCCGCGGTCGGCAGGTTCACCATCACGCAGCCGGTCTTCATGTTGCGGCGGAAATGGTTCGCGCGCGCCAGCGACTTGGTGATGATGCCCGAGGTCAAGCCGTAGGGCGTATCGTTCGCGAGCGCGAGCGCTTCCTCGTAGGAGCCGGCCTCGATCACGCAGGCGATCGGGCAGAACATTTCCTCGCGATTGACGCGCATGTCGTTCTTCGTGCGGATGAACAGCGTCGGCGCAAAGTAATAACCTTCGGTACGCCGCTTCAGCCGCTCGCCGCCGCAAACGCGCTCGCAGCCTTCGCTCTCGGCGAGAGTCACATAATCGAGCGCCTGGGCGAGCTGTTTCTCGTCGACCACCGGACCGATCTGGGTACCGTCGTCGAGCGCATGACCGACCACCAGCGCCTCGGCCTTGGCCTTCAGCTTTGACACGAATTCATCATGCACCTTGCGATGCACGATGAGCCGCGACGACGCCGTGCATTTCTGTCCCGAACCGAAATAGGCGCCGTTCAGTGCGTGCGCGACCGCAAGCTCCATGTCGCCATCGTCCATCACGACGAGAGGATTCTTGGAGCCGAGTTCGAGCTGGATGCGGGTGAAGTTCGGCGCCGCGCGGGTCGCGACCTGCTGGCCGATCTCGTATGAGCCGGTGAAAGTCACCGCATCGATATCGGGGCTCGAGGCGAGCGCATTGCCGACGATGCTGCCCGAACCCATCAGCAGATTGAACGTGCCCGCCGGCAGGTTCTGGCGGCTGACGATCTCGGCGAATTGCCAGGCGATCGCCGGCGTCGCACTCGCCGGTTTCCAGATCACGGCATTGCCGAAGGCCAGCGCCGGCGCGATCTTCCAGCAGGCAGTGGAGAGCGGAAAATTCCAGGGCGAGATCACCGCGACCACGCCGACCGGTTCGCGCCGCACATCGACCTCAATGCCAGGCCGTGTGGAGTCCACCGCATCGCCGGAAATCCGCAGCGCCTCGGCAGCGAAATACTGGAAGAACTGCCCGGAGCGAAAGACTTCGCCGACACCCTCGGCGCGCGGCTTGCCCTCTTCGCGCGAGAGAAGCTCGCCCAGTTCCTGGCTGCGGGCGCAGATCTCGTCGCCGATCGCCATCAGCGCCTTGTACCGGGCCTCGAGCGGCGACACGCCCCAGACACCGGCGGCGCCTCGCGCGGCTGCGATCGCCTCGCCGACCTGAGCCGGCGTTGCTTCTGTGAAATGGCCAACGATGTCAGACAGATCGGACGGATTGATGCTGGGACGGGAGGAGCCCCCGGCGACCCAGCGACCGTCGATGAAATTGTGCTTTTCAGACGCCATCGTGACACCCGCCAGTTCCATCGGTATCGAAGGCCGATGACACATTTCGGTCAATTCGGAAATGCGGTACAGTATTTCGGTTTTTCCGAATTTTGGTAGCTCCGATGCGCACCTCGCTGGCCACCCTTCGCGTCTTTGCCACCGTGGCGGAATCCGGAAATATCCGCCTCGCGGCGGAGCGGCTGGGCCGGACCCCGTCCTCCATTTCCGAAAAGCTGAAGCAATTCGAGCAGGACATCGGGGCGCCGCTGTTCGAGAGCGGCCGCAAGAACCGGCTCACCCCGGTCGGCAGCTTCGTTCACACCCAGGTTCGCGACCTGTTGAGCCATGTCGACCGCAAGCTCGCATCGCTGCAGGCCTATTCGCGCAATGCCATCGGTCGCATCGATATCGCCTCGGTGCCGTCGATCGCCACCACGCTGCTGCCCGCGGTCGTTGCGCGCTTCAGAAGCCAATGGCCCGCGGTCGAGATCACCGCACGCGATGCCGACTCCCGCAGCGTCGCCGATCTGGTGCAGTCAGGCACCGTCGAACTAGGTATCGCCAGCATGCCGAGCGAGCGCCGCGCGCTTGTGTTCACGCCCCTGTTCGAAGAGCCGCTCGGCATCGTCTGCCGGAAGGATGACCCGCTCTATCGCAAGCGTGGCAAGCGGCGCTGGTCGGATCTCGAGAGCCGCACCCTGCTCGCGAATGCGATTTCCGATGCACACAATATCGGCGCAATACCACCGCCGACGCAGGCCCCGATCGTGGTCTACAACGTGCTGTCGCTGCTAGCGCTGGTTCGCGCGAATATCGGCATCACCATTCTTCCGCAACTCTCGGTCAACGAGCCGCAAGCCGATATCGGCTTTGTCCCGATCGACGAACCCGACGCGACGCGTACCGTCGGCGTGATCACGCGCGCGGGCGAGGCGCTGTCGCCCGCCACCGCGGCGCTGCTGGACATCGTACGGGGTCAACTGCACGATATGGCCGACCGCTTCTCGATCACGCTGAGCGATCCGGCCTCTGTCTCGACCACATCCCGATGACCATTGTCACGGACACCGGACTACGGCATCGTTGAGCGTTGCCGCGCAGGCGGCGCCGCTGTCCAAGGTGAGACGCCGATGAGATCGATCATCCGTTTGTTCTGTATCGGCCTTGTTGCCGCTCTCGTGGGCAACGCGCTTGCCGGCACCGCTCATGCCCAGACAGACACCTATCCCAGCAAGTCGATCCGGATCTTCGTCGGCTATTCGCCTGGCGGCGGGATGGACACAATCGCGCGCGTGCTGGCGCAACGGCTGGAAGAGAATCTCGGCGTTTCGGTTGTCGTCGAGAACCGCCCCGGCGCAACCAGCACGCTGGCCGCGGCAGCGGTCGCACAAGCGGCGCCGGACGGCTACACATTGTTGCTTGGTGAAACCGGGCTGTTGCTGGCGCCAGTGTTGCTGCCGTCATTGCCCTTCGACCTGAAGGAAAGCTTCATGCCGGTGGGTTATGTCGCGCAGATTCCGATGGCCTTCGCGGTGACCAACAGCTTCCCCGCCAAGACCACGCAGGAGCTGATCGCGGCCCTGAAGGCGGACCCGAAGAAATACGACTATGCCTCGCCCGGTGTCGGCACCGTTCAGCATCTCGCCTTCGAGCAGTTCAAGCGGGTCGCGGGCGTCGATGGCCAGCACGTTCCCTACAAGGGCGGCACCGCCTTCTCCCCGGATCTGATCGCGGGCCGTGTCCATATTGCGATCATGAGTTCGTCGGTCGCCGTCGGCCTTGCCCGCGCAAATAGCCCGCGGGTCGTCGCGGTGACATCGCACGATAGATCGAGCAATCTGCCGGACGTT
>JAEZBA010000670.1 GCA_023430245.1 Pseudomonadota bacterium | reverse complement strand
GGAGTGCCGATGGCAGCGATCTCGGGACGGCTGGCAGCGCAGGCCTTGATGCAGGATCTTGCTTCAGCCAGCCGGTCCCGAACAATGGCTATGCATGGTGGTATGTCGACGGCCTGAGCGACGATGGCCGTTACGGACTGACGGTGATCGCATTCATCGGCAGCGTGTTCTCGCCCTATTATGCGCGCGCGCGACGGCGCGGCGACGTCGACCCTTCGGACTATTGTGCGATCAATGCCGTTCTCTACGGTCCGCGCGGCAAACGCTGGGCGATGACGGAGCGGGACCGGCACGCGCTCTGGCGCTCCGACCGCCACCTGTGCGTAGGACGCAGCAGCGTGACCGATGACGGCGACGCGCTTTCGCTCAGTATCGATGAAACATGCGTGCCGCTCCCCTACCGCCTGCGCGGCACGATCCGGCTGCGGCCGGACATCCTGGGACAGCAGGACTATTGCATCGATCCCGCCGGCCGGCATGTCTGGCGGCCGGTGATGCCGTCGGCGCGTATCGAAGTCGCGATGTCCGACCCGGACTTGTCGTGGACCGGGCATGGCTATTTCGATCACAATCGCGGCGCGGCGCCGCTAGAAGACGATTTCGCGCGGTGGAGCTGGGCGCGCTTTCCACTACGCGAGGGCAATGCGATTCTTTATGACACGGTGCCCCGGAAAGGGCCGCCGGTCTCGCTGTCCTTGCGGCACACGCAGGACGGTGTGGATAGATTCGATCCGCCAGCTTCCATCGCCTTGCCGTCCACGGCGTGGCGCGTATCCCGCGAGCTGCGCTCGGACTCAGCCGACGACACCACCGCGCGCACGCTGGAGGACACGCCCTTTTATGCGCGATCCGTGGTGACGGCACGACTGCTTGGCGAGCGCGCGACCGGCATGCATGAAAGCCTCTCGCTCGACCGCTTCGCATCGCGCTGGGTGCAGGCGATGCTGCCGTTCCGGATGCCCAGGCGAACCGGGTGGAAGGGCCGAGGCTAGGAATCGGCCTTCGACTTTTTCGTCGACGCGTCCTTGTACTTCTTGTCGAAATGGCGGCCGGCAAACTCGACCACGCCAACACCGATCAGAACCAGCAGGACGAAACCCGCCTCAATGAAACCGAGGTAGTTCTCCTACGCACCATCCCGCTATCTTCTACCCCGCCCTTTGCATCTGAGACCGCCGCTCTCGCTCCAGACGCTCGAACAGGTCGATCACCCAGACCGCGCGATCGCGCACCCGGTACCACGGCGGAGCAGCCTCGCGGCTGATGCCGGCCGGCATCGCATCAAGCAGAAACTGGGTGGCCGGCAACGCGGGGCCGGCGCCGTTGCGCGAACTCAACGCGAGCGCAGGCAAGGCCATGAACAGCACCTCGAGCTTGCGCCGTGGCTGCACCACAGCACGTTGCGAGACGCTGTCGAAACCCTGTCGCTCGATTTCGCGCCCGATCTCGGCATAAAGAATGCGCGCGGTATGTATCGCGGGCCGGCACGATGCCGGCAACGCGGTAATGGCAGGCGCCGCCCGCCGATAAAGGCGGTCCGCATGCGCCAACACGGCGCGGACCACTTCGCCTAGTCCTAACGAAAAGGCCGGTCGCTCGATCAGCCGGTCCGGGTCGATGCCGGCGTCGCGCAGCCACGCCAGCGGCAGATAGACGCGACCCGCACGTGCATCCTCGCCCACGTCACGGCAGATATTGGTCAGTTGCATGGCGATGCCGAGATCGGCCGCGCGCGCGAGCGTCGCATGATCGCTGCGACCCATGATCAGAGTCATCATCATGCCGACGCAGCCCGCAACACGCGCGGCATATTGCTCTACTTCTTCGATGCTCTGGTAGCGCCGAGCCTCGGCGTCCCATGCGAAGCCTTCGAGCAATGCCTCCGGCAGCGCGCGGGGAATGGCATGCCGCTCGACAACAGCGGCGAAGGCGCGATCGGCCACGCGGTTCTGGGGAGCTCCCCGATAGATGCGATCCAGCCGCTCCCGCAGCAAGGCGACCGCATAGCCGGCTTCCCGGCAACCGGCGCTGTCGATGAGGTCATCGGCCTCGCGGCAGAAGGCATAGAGTTCTGCGGCGGGCGTGCGGAACCTCTCTGGCAGGAGCAGCGACGCCGCATGGAACGATCGCGATCCGCCGCGTAGCCGCTCGCGGCAATCGTCAATGTCGGACGGCGTTATCGGTCTAGCGTTCGGCAAAAACCATGGCATCGGGCACCACCGTGTCGAGTAGGCGGGCGGATGACAGGCCGCCGGGCAGCCCCGCTCCGGGATGCGTGCCGGCGCCGACGAGAAAGAGATGATCGATGTCTTCGCTCTTGTTGTGCGGGCGGAACCAGGCGCTCTGCGTCAGCACTGGCTCGAGCCCGAAGGCCGCACCGCGGAACGACGACAGCCGATCCTGAAAATCCTGCGGGGTCAGCAGGCGCGAGGTGACAATTTCGCTCTGCAGACCCGGCAGGATCGTTTCGCCGAGATAGCGGGCGATGCGCGCGCGATAGGTCTCCGAGGCTTCGCTCCAGTCGATACCGGCATCGAGATGCGGCACCGGCGACAGGACGTAGAACGCGTCGCAGCCGTCCGGCGCGAGCGACGGATCGGTCGCGGTCGGGCGATGCAGATAGAGGCTGAAGTCGTCGGCGAGCGTCTTGCGGTCGAAAATGTCGGACAGCAATTCGCGGTAGCGCGGACCCAGCATGATGGTGTGATGCTGCACGTCCGGATAGGTGCTGCGGGTCCCGAAATACCAGACGAACAGGCTCATCGAATAGCGCGCCCGTTCGATCTTGCGATCAGTCCAGCGCTTGCGGTATCGCGGGTCGATCAGGTCGCGATAGGTGGTCGCGGAATCGGCGTTGGAGATCACGATGTCCGACGGCAGGAAGGTGCCATCGGCAAGTTCGACGCCGATTGCGGTACCATTGTCGACCACGATCTGGCGGACGGCTGCGTTGCAGAGCAAAGTGCCGCCCTGCCCCTTGATCAGCCGCACCATCCCGGCCACCAGCGTGCCGGTTCCGCCCATAACGAAATGCACGCCGTATTCGCGTTCCAGGAATGCGATCAGGCAATAGATCGACGTGGCGCTGAACGGATTCCCGCCGATCAGCAGCGGATGGAAGCTGAGAATCTGGCGCAGCTTCTCGCTGCGGACATGACGCGCCACCTCGCCATGGACCGAGCGAAAACATTGCAGCCGCAGCAGATCGGGCAGGATGCGAACCATGTCGCCAATCGATCCGAACGGGACGTGGCCGAGCCGCTCGAACCCGGTGCGATAGGTGGCTTCGCTCAGCTTCATGAAGGCGCGATAGCCGTCGAGATCGCCCGGCGCGAGCCGCATGATCTCGCGCTCCATCGCCTCGGAGTCGCCGGAATAATCGAACGTCTCGCCATCGTGAAAGCGGATTCGGTAAAACGGCGAGACCGGCCGCAGATCGATATCGTCCGCAAACCTGCGGCCGCACATCGCCCATAATTCCTCGAACAGAAACGGTGCGGTGACGATGGTCGGCCCGGCGTCGAAGGTGAAGCCGTCCTGCCGGTAAACGCAGGCCCGCCCGCCGGGCGCGTCCAGCTTCTCCAGCACGGTGACGCGATAGCCGCGCGCGCCGAGCCGGATTGCGGCGGCCAGTCCACCGAAGCCCGAACCGATGACGATCGCATGCGGCCGGCCGTCATGCCGCGTCTCAATCGTCCCGTGATAGCCGGTGATATCGAGCATGGCTATCCCACCCCCGCCGGCACGACACCGGCCTCGCGCGCCGCTGCACGGACAATGTCCGCGCATTCTGCCGGCCGCTCCTCGTGCGCGAGATGGCCGAGCCCCGGCAGCGTTATGATCTTCGCCTGCGGCAACAATTCACGCACGCGTTCGGCCTGCGACGGCGGGATGGTGCGATCCTGCGAACCCACGACCAGCGTCAGCGGCACCTTCAGCCGCGGTAGCGTGGTCGCGAACGAGCGCAGGTCCCAGTTCGCCATCATGCCCAGCGCAGCGGCCACATGCGCCGGATTGCTGGCGAGGCGGCGATACAGTTCGATGCCGCGCGCATTGAGTGTCGATCCGGTCTGCTCGATCATGCGCTCGATCGCCTGCGGATCGCGCGCGCGCCGCGAGAACAATTCGGAGACGAAGGGCATCACGGTAAGCAGCTTCGCAAGCGGCGCAAAAATCTGTCCCGCCATGCCGCCGAGCGGCAACAGCGCGCCGTTGAGACTGACGATCGCACGCGGCGTGATCTGGCGCGACAAAGTCATCTGGATCGCCACCGCCGCCCCCGCCGAATGCCCGACTGCGACGTCGGGCGCGATGTCGAGTTCACGCAGCACCCCCGCGATCGCGCGGGCCATTCCGGGAAGCGACAGGAATTCGCGCGGCGGCGCCTGGGTGAACCCCTGCCCGGGCAGATCGGGAGCGACGACGGTAAAGCTGGAGGCGAGCAACGGCATGAGTCCAGCCCAGGAATGCGTGCTCGCGCCGGTGCCGTGAAGCAGCAATAGCGTTGGCCCCTCGCCCATGACCTGGACGTGCCACTGCATTCCGCTGGCGCGGACGAAGCGGCTCGCCTCACGGTTCGGCCAGTCATGCCCGTAACGCTCCCAATTCAAGCTCGGCCGCATCCGTCACGATTCTCACGCACGCATACGCGACAGCGCCGCACCATCCAGCCCCAGCGCTTCGATCGCGGTTGCGACAATCCCGCGGCTGTCGAGACCTGCCGTCGCGTACATCGCCGCCGGACTGTCCTGATCGATGAACAGATCCGGCAGCACCATGGTGCGAATCTTCAGCCCGCGATCGAGCGCACCATGCCGGGCTAGAAGCTGCAACACATGCGCGCCGAACCCGCCAGCCGCCCCCTCTTCGATGGTGATCAGCACCTCGTGTTCGCGCGCCAGACGCAGGATCAGATCGGTATCGAGCGGCTTGGCGAAGCGTGCGTCAGCAATCGTGACGGAGAGTCCGGCGCGCGCCAGTTCGGCCGCGGCCTTGCGGCATTCCGCGAGACGGGTGCCGAGCGAGAGAAGTGCAATCGTGGTGCCTTCGCTGACGATGCGTCCACGTCCGATCTCGAGCGGCACGCCCGCTTCGGGCATGTCGACACCCTCGCCGTCGCCGCGCGGATAGCGCAACGCGCTCGGCCCCTCGTCATGTGCAGCCGCGGTCGCGACCATATGCACAAGCTCCGCCTCATTGGCGGCCGCCATGATGACGAAGCCCGGCAAGCAGCAGAGATAGGCGAGATCGAACGACCCGGCATGCGTCGGACCATCGGCGCCGACCAGCCCTGCACGATCGAGCGCAAAGCGCACAGGCAGCTTTTGGATCGCAACATCGTGCACGATCTGGTCGTAGGCGCGCTGCAGGAAGGTTGAATAGATCGCACAGAACGGCTTCATGCCGTCGGCGGCAAGTCCGGCGGCGAAGGTGACGGCATGCTGCTCGGCGATGCCGACATCGAAAAAGCGCTTCGGAAACGCTTTCTGAAGGATGTCGAGGCCGGTGCCGGCCGGCATCGCCGCGGTGATGCCGACGATGCGCTCGTCCTTCGCGGCCTCCTTGACGAGAGTCTCTCCGAACACCTTGGTGTAGGACGGCGCGTTGCTCTTCGCTTTGTCCTGCTTGCCGGTCACGACGTCGAACTTGACCACGCCATGATATTTGTCGGCCGCGGCTTCGGCCGGTGCGTAGCCCTTGCCCTTCTGCGTCACCACATGAACGAGGACCGGACCGTTCGGCGCATCGCGGACGTTCTTCAGCACCGGCAGCAG